>JACRGB010000021.1 GCA_016212505.1 Microcaldota archaeon | reverse complement strand
CCACTACTGAGCAAAAATATTCCGGTAAAAATTAGATACTTAAGGGGAAAATCTGGCTTTTCCCCTTAACCCCTTACCATTTGTTGCGCTTTTACGACCCCACCTTAGAAAAGGTGGGGATTAGCGCGCAACCCGATTTACATGTTGATTGATGGTAAAGTCAAGAATTTCATAATCAGATAATGAAGTAGGCCTTGGAACTTTTGCTATGATTACTTTTTTAGCAGCTACAACACCAAGAGCACTTCCTGTAAAGAAAACTGATGCTCCCTTCTTTCGGTAATTTCTTAAATCGGCAAGGGACATTTCTTCTTCCTCATCAGCCATTTTCCATCCCATGGCCTTTCCAACTGGCCCATTCACCAAATCCATTATTACAAATCTTCTATTTAAACCAGGAAATATAGAACCATCAGCTTTAGGAGTATGAAAAGTGCCATCTTGCTCAACAACAAAAAAGTTTGAGCCCGAAGCTTCTCTTAAATAATTCATGGCCCAATCCAAGAGAAGAACATCGCCAAGGTAAAATTCAGACTTTGGGTTATTGCCTGCAAATCTCGCATTAAAAAGTCGCTTTTCTCTAACTGCCCTTGATCTAGTATGATATTCTGAACTTGCTTTGAATCTTATGCGATCTACGCTTGGGTGAGGAGAATGACTATTTTGAGACAACAAAACGTTTATTCCTGGATGAGTTGGGGATTTTGGACCTAAGATGGCGGGCCAAAAAAAGGGAATAAGAGAAAATGTGGTGTGGTAGAGGTTTGCATCTATAGCGCAATCTGCAGGGACACCTTTCTTAGTGCAATCACTAGGCCCTGCAATTGGCCTTAAGTAGTTCATTTCAACAAATCCAGCCTCAAAATTTGCAAATGCAGTAAGAATAAGAAGATCATGAGAGCTTTGGGCAGTTAATGCTCCGGTTTGAAGAGGCAATGAAACCGGGTAGGAAAAGTCATGGTTTCTACTTGATCTGATCGCTTGGTCCAAAGTACCTATATCTTCTTCCTCAAATTCTCCGGACGCCATTGCAACATTATAAGGAAATCGAAAGGATTTGGCAAAACCATCAACAAATACTAAATACAAACCATTTTCAGTTTGTTTTAGACTAAAGATGCTGCCATCAATAGAAGCAAGCCCATAATTCATCAAGGTAGAAATTAAGTTCATTACATTTTCGTTCCAAGGAATGACCTGAAGATCTCTAGCAACAAAGGGAGCATGTCCTGTTTGAAATGGAGGTTGATCTGCCAATGTCATAAGCTCACCGGGAGTAAACATATGACATAAATGTGATAATTAGAGTTTTTAAATGTATATTTTTGTGGATAAAATACAGAAAATAGCGCCGCTAAGCTATCTGAAACGTCATTACTGGATTTCCAACCACCTTTTTTGTTTTTTATTCATGCTAAAGCACCTCTTTATTTTTGTTAAGTTGGAGAAGATGATGTTGGATGCATGCTTATAAAGCAATGTCACAGAATTTAAATCTTCCAGATAGAAACCTCATATATGTGGGTTGCACGAATAACGATTCTTCATGATTGCATTATCGGAAATAAATGCAGGGAATTCAAAGTTGCGACCATCTCCCAGCCATTTAATGTTTTTGTTGAAAAAGGAGTCACATATTCCCCGGAGGTGCATACTCTTTGGGGACCAGAAGAGAACATTAACAAATTCGTCAAAGCCTTAGAAAAAGATAAAAGAATAAAGAACCTTGAGCAGGAAGGCAATACAGTATTTTTGATAGAAGTTACCTCAAAAGCAATACCAGTAAGCATTTGGTCTGGACTTGCGCCTCGTCTTATATTTACAAAACCGATAAACATTGACACGAGCGGAGTGGAGCATTGGGAAATTGCAACATGGGACAAAGGCATAATTACGAATTTCTTAGCGGACTTGAATAAAATTGCGGAAAAAATAGTCGTGGAGAGCATAAAACAAACAAAACTAAGTGACATATATTTCTCAAGGTTTTTGCCAAAATTAACTCCTCAGCAAAGGCAGGCGATAACTCTTGCTTTTGAGTTTGGTTATTATGCCTGGCCTAAAAAAACTAATTTTAAGCAGCTTTCAAAAGCAATGCAGGTTTCTGTTCCGACTTATAGGGAGCACCTCAAGAGGGCTGAGGAAAAGTTAATGCCTAATCTGATGAATCAGGTAAAATAAACCTCACATGTGAGGGTAAATTAAAATATACACAAACCTCCAGAATCATCCATAGAAAGAAATGGATGAGGTGGATGAATGAGACAAAAAAAGAATGGAGATGGAGATAAGCTAACAGTACTTCCAGGATTCAAGGGAAAAATTCTTGCTGATGAAGGAGAAAGGGTAATAGTTAGGAGGCCTGAAGGGAGCATAACTATATCTGAAGGTAGAAAAATCTCCAGTGAAATGCAAGTAGGTATTGTAAAAAGTACTGGACGGGATATTTTGCTTGCTGATGAGGTACTTGAAGGAGGAGCAGCTAGCAAAACAATTCCTTTTGTCTTGTCTGGGCTAGCTACGATTTTAGGTGCAGCAGCCATAATTGGTTCAATGGGAATCATAGGAATACCGATCATAATATTGGGAACCGCATATTTACTTAAAATTGCATTTCGTTTGAAGAAATTGCGGGAAGAAAAAGAAGCTCTGATCGCCCAGGGCCTGCGGCAACAGCTAGAATATCTCTACGATAGGATTTTGGATGGGACGATAGAGGATAACTGGGCGCAATATCAAATCAGCGATATAGGGTATTGGAAAGAACTTCTTGTAAAGTATAAGTTTCCTGAAAAAGCAGTGGAACTTTTGGAAAGTGGAAAAGTCAATCATCGGAATTTAGAACGGAAGTTGCTTAGACAAATTGATGATCCTACAGTTATTTTGCAACTTGTTCAGGAAGGGAAATTAAAATTTACAGTAGAAGAAGCAGTGGCCAGAATAGCCGCTTCATTTGGAGCAGAAACTGCACAGGCACTGTTGGAAGGAAAAGGGGACTAGCAGGCAAATAACCAAAACATTTAATCCTTCTTTATCAAGTTAATATCAAGGATGAACCAATGCTTCGATGAACGGAATAAATTTTGCCAAGCGTATGAGAAGCGGCGGGGACTGGTTGCACTTTTTTAGGAAAAAAAGTGCACAAAAAACGGACTTGCTAAATTAAGGAATGAAATTATGGGATTCAAATTCATAGAAGGGCTGACTATGGCCGATGTTGCATTTGAAGCTAAAGGTAAAACTCTTGAAGAGACGTTTGAATCAGCTGCCAATGCATTAATGGCAACCCAGGTACAGGATTTGAAGAAAATAGAGCCGAAAAAAGAATCAAAATTTAAAATAAAAGGGGAGGATGTTGAGCGGTTACTGGCCAACTTCCTTCAGGAACTAATTTTCCTAAAAGATGCAAAACTCATGCTCTATGTTTCTTATAATTTGAAAATTGAAAAAGCAAAAGGTGGAACATACTCGCTTGCTGCCAAATGTAAAGGCGAAAAGTTAGATATGAAAAAGCACGAGCTTCTTGTAGATGTTAAGGCAGTAAGCTGGCATCTCTTCAAGGTTGAAAAAACAAAAAGTGGATGGACTGCATTAGTAATATTGGACGTTTAAGCACCAATACATTTAGAGTCTAAATTCGCTCATCAACTTGCCTGACGATCGAGGTAACAATATCCCTTGGAGTTAACCTAACCAAAAATGCGAACAAATTGTTTTTGAATCCGGGGATTACTACGGTTTTCCCCTTCATGAGTGCATCATAGCCAACCTTGGCAACATGTTCTGGATTATCAAGGGCAGAAGGTTGATTTGCAATTCGGGATTTTTCCATTTCCGCAGTTTTCTGGAATGATGAAACAGTTGGACCAGGACAAAGGGTAGTGACAGTTACACCAGTTCCTTTTAGTTCATTTGCCAAAGCTTCGGAAAAATGCAAAACATATGCCTTGGTTGCATAATAGACTGCCATTAAAGGCCCGGGTTGGAACGCGGCAGTGGAAGCAACATTCAGGATTTTCCCATATTTACGCTCAACCATCTGCTTAACGGACAATTTTGTTAGCTCGGTCAGTGACGCGATATTGAGCTGGATCATTTTTTGTTCAGTTATCCAGTTGGTTTCGTAAAAGAACCCGTAATTTCCAAAACCTGCGTTGTTTACCAAAATATCGATTTTTATTTTTTGTTTTGTGAGTTCATCAAAAATTTCTTGAGCGGAATCTGGAATCGAAAGATCTTTTGGGATCGTAGTAATGGAAATGTCAGGAGATGAGGAACGTGAACGTAATTCTTTTGCTGAATTTTCAAGCGCGTCTTTTTTTCTTGCTACCAGGACAAGGCAGTAGCCGTCTTTGGCAAATAATTTTGCTAGTTCAAAACCAATACCGCTGCTCGCGCCAGTAATTAGTACGGTTCCGCGAACATGCTCTAGAGGGCCAGCCATTTACTTATTCTCACCCTTATAAACGCCCGAATAAAGCGAATTAGTAGCTTCGGCTAATTTGATGAAAACCATCTGGCCGATTTTCGCATTTTTCTTTAAAACTATACCATGATCATTTCGCACAACCAAAAGAGCTTCGCTTCTTCCTTCATAACCTGGATCCCAAAGTGCGCATTCTAATGTTACACCACACCGTAATAGTGAGGAGCGCGGCAAGCAGATCGCGGCCGAGTCTTTTGGAATCCGGACGTATTCGTTAAACATTACCTTGTATGCTCCGGGTGCAAGGGCTACATCATCACTCGCGGCTGCAAATGGGATCGGTGCAACTTCACTAATCTTCCTTTCCTTATTATCGAAGTCAATTTTACCAGCTGAGCTGAACGTATACGCCTCCTTAAGGGTCATGTCCACGCCACAAGGCTGTAGCTGGGAAGAATGTATTAAATCCACAAAATTTCCCTTTTCCAAATGCTGTTTAGGTACTATCATAGTATTACACCTGAGCGTAATTTCATATTTTATAGTGAATTTTTACAGTGAAATTATTTGCATATTCCCCTATTGCCATCACAACTTAAACCATTCTGGCAGGGAAGATTTGAATAGGCAACATGATTTGTTGAATCACAAGATACTTGCCTTAAGGTAGAATTACTCAAACAGATATCCTGCTCTTGCCGAACAAGATTGCCCCGATCGTATAGACTGGCTTTTCCTGGCGAAGTTGAAGTTCTCTGAGTCTCCTGGCATCCATAGGCATATGCGCAAGCACCGTTAATGCACCGCTCATCAGAGCCACAGTAAACATAATTTACCTTAGGATACGAACCGTCACAGGAATATTTTGTAACAGCAGTATCTGTGTAACACGAATCTTTTCGGGTACTGGTAACTGAACTACCATCGGTTAAGAAAATTGAGGAAGCTTGATGGGGATCCAGCGTAGACCGACTGTCGCTAGGGTAACAAGATGAATGGGTTATTGGGATGCATTGACCATCACTGCACACATTGTATAGGGGGCAAACAGAATAGGTTAAAACAGCAGAAGACCCATCGCATCGGTATATTTTTGCAGTGTGATAATCTAGGCAGCTATTATTGAATTGAGAAACAACATTTTCAGTATAAGATAAATATGCACCACCATCCGGAGTCCAAGCGCAGGACAATTGGGATTGGTCAAGGCAAAGGTTGCCAAGACAATAACCTGAGCAGTCTTTCTTGTTTAATTTAATATTCCCATTTAGGCAGGTGTAATTAACGAGTGTGGAATTATCCTGGCAGTAGTTGACAAAGGGAGTGCCTTTGAAGAAAACTCCCGGGCCATTGGAATGGCCCAAAGGTTGGCAGGTCTGAATGCACGAATCTCCATAACAATAACTGTTCTGGTCGCACTGAACAGACGCGTTTACTATTGAGCCATTAGCGCAGCCATATTTCAGTTGTGTTGAGGAGTTTAGGCAGTAGTTCTGGTTTTTCACAATGGCCGCACCGCCATCATAAAGGGTCGCGGCGCTGCCCGATTCTTCGCAGTACCTCGAACCATGGGCACAGCGGCCGTCTTGGCAACGGTCGCCGGGGGTGCAATGATAAAGGGAATCGGTTAATTTTCCGTTTTGACAGTGATAACGTAAAAGGTCGGATGCGCCCTGGCAAAGATCAGAATAATCAGATCCCTGATAAATAACACCATGAATAGAATAAGGGTCTTTGGGAGCACCGGTTTCGATACACCCTTCTGCAAGAGGTTTATGTTCGTTGAGTTTTATGCAGGCACCGTCATTGCAAAAATATCCGCTATAGCACGCTGAAGAAATATTGACCAGCTCCGGGCCCTTACAAAAATATTTTCGGACAGTATTATTTGAATCACATGAATCAATGTAGATCGTTCCATTGAAATTAGTCTGACCCTTGGCATATGGATCGAATTCGCTAGCGCCAGAGCATAAAGAGTTAAAAGAAGAATTTACTGACTGGTTGGATTGGTTGGTTAGATTCTGGGCAGCGGATAGGTCTTGGCCAAGGCAGCCAAAAAGAACTAACAAAAGCAAAATGGAAAATAAAGCGAATTTCATACATAGTAGAATAAAGAAGAATGTTTATAATAATTCAAATAACAGTTGTATTAGTGCTTTTTTATGAAAGACTCGATAAAAAAACTAGTTCTAATGCAGTTTCAGCAGAGAGGCATATCTGATGAGGCATATCATTTTCTATCAGAAAAGGAAAAAGCCCTGCTAATTGAAAAAAGCGGCCGGTTTTTTGTCAGTGATGAGGAAAGAAAGAAAATAAAAGTCGTCCTTACTGGTGGAGTTTATGATGTACTTCACATCGGCCATCTCATAACTTTGACTGAAGCAAAAAAACATGGCGACCTATTGGTTGTTGCAATTGCAAATGACGAGCATATAAGGAAAAAAGGCCGCGAACCAATTCATCCGCAGGAATATCGGAAAATGATGACTGAAGCACTAAAGCCGGTTGATCTTGCAATTTCTGGATTTGATGATCCAAAGAAAATGGTTGAATTTGTTAAGCCGGATGTCATAGTTTACGGCTATGACCAGAAACCGTTCCTGAGGCCGGATGGAGTGGAAATAGTCCAGCTAACTAAACAAATGGATGATAAGAAGTTCAAAACCGGTAAAATAATTGATGCGCTTGGATTATAGGTTATTTTTGAGAGAGCAGGCCAAAGGTAAATTTATAAACGTTCTATGAGCGAGTAATTCATGTTTATAGCACAACTCAAAGCACAATTCAAAGAGGACAAAGAGCCAGAGATATTAGAAAAGCCTACTAGTATGAAAGCCGCGAATGCTGAGGCATTCATAAAAACTCCAGAGGCTAGGGAGTTTGTAGAAAAATGGAGAAAAGTAATAAGCCCGGAAGGTACTCCATACACACGAAGAGGCATGATTTCTTTTCTTGAGACAACCTATCAGGCAAAATCACCATTCCTAAGTAGCGACAAAGAAATAGTCAAGGCGGCAGAAGGCCTTTTGAAGCAAATGCATGGAAAGGATAATTTCTTTGCTGCATTTGGAGGATTAAAAGCAAAATCCGAAGGATTGGTAAGAGGAATCAAAAGTGCATTGGGTTTCAAATGAAAAACGATGACCAAAATACCTGGATAGAGCAGAATTTGTGCCCGGTTTGTCATTCAAAGTTAGCCCATCGTGAAGGTTGTATCGAATGCCCATCCTGTGGGTGGAGTCAGTGCGGGGAAGCATAGGGTTTTTCAGTTTCGGGTTTCCGGTTTCCCTATAAATCCGGTGGATTTATGGGGCACATTGTTGCAACGCAACAAGGTTGTGGGTTTCTCAATGGACAGAGTCCACGGCTTTTTATTACTTTCGCATCTTTATTTAGTAAATTATGCCTCGGTAGCTCAGTTTTGTTTTGCTAATTTTTGCTCGCAACGAGCTCGCAAAAACGCAAAACGACGGGAAATCGGTAGAGCGGCTGACTGTTATCAGCCTTTTTGTAAAAAAAGGTTGACCCAAAAACAAATTATTTAGTTTATGGGCTTTTTAGGAAAAATAGAGGGCCAGTTTTGGCTCCACCTTTTCCTAAAAGGTGGAGATCAGCAGGCCGGAAGTTCGAATCCTCCCCGGGGCGTAGCGAAACCGCAGTTGAGCGGAGCCAAGGGGAGCCATGAGCGCAAGTTCATGCAATCCCCGGGGCGAAAAATTTTTATTTGAGCATTTTCAAAAACTCGCTTGGCGAAATTATCTTTATTCCTTCGAATTCTTTTAATTTAAGCAAATGATGTGAATCATAAGTTACAATAAAATCAACTTTTGCTTCAACTGCGCATTCTATGATCTTATTATCATCAGGATCGTCTTTGACGGCAGCTATTTTCCTTTTCGGAGTTACTATTTGCACCAGTTCTATTGCTTTAATTGCTGAAGATTTTATTGCTAAATGCTTTTCTTCAACTTTTTCAATAATTTCATCGCTTCGCAGCACTTTGTTATATTCATTCAGGATTTCTTGGGATAAGAAGCACTGGAATTTTTTCTGCTCTAGAAACTGGAGGATTGAAAACGCTTCGCCACTCCAAAACGTTCCTGAAATAAGAACGTTGGTATCCAGCACAACCTTCATTTTCTCATCCGGTGTATCAAATCGTTTACGTCTTCCTCTTTAATTTTCTTTTTCTGAGACCGCAGGGGTGCAGTAATCTGAGCCCAGGTCTGGGAATTGACCCGCTTTATTAGCAACGTATCCTCTTCCAGGAAGAAAATAACTTTGGAACCTTCTTCCAAACCCATTTCTTTTCTTATCTGTACAGGTATTGCTATTTGCCCTCTGGCACTTACTTTACCCATTTCAAGCACTTCAGACATATTTTCACCATATCTTATTAGTAAGATAGGTCTTATAAATCTTATTCTTTGGTTTAAGTTAGAATAATCTTAAGACCAAAGCTGCAAAGATAGTTTGTAAGGTATATGCTATGGGCGTGCCAAAAATACTTAAGGAATATAAAAACTTAAGAAAAAAGATTAAGAAAAAGATGTGACTACACCTAATGATTTTGTAGTCACATAGCTAAGTTTGGAAGACTGCTCATGATATTTTATCCAAAAATTCTTTGAGGATTTTGTTGAATTTTGGTGCATCGTAAACCCAGAAAAAATGATTTGTTACTTGCCATAAGGAAAAATCAGCTTGAGGCAGGACTTTATGGAAAGATCGCTCGGGTTCGTCTTTGGTAAGCCAAGTTGATTCGAAGATAAGCATTGGAAGACTCGTTTTTGGCACTTGCCTGATAATATTTGTAGATTTAAGGAAGTTAAGTGCCCAGTTTCCGTTTAATTTTTTGAATGAAGAAAGAATCAACTCATTGTCCTTGGCATTTGAATTCATGTCCATCATGGTTTTATACCAAGCAATAATAGCCGAATTGAGTTTATCTGGAGGATTAGCAAGAAGTGAATCTGCCAATTTGTTTCTGGAATTGACGACCCTCTCACTTGCATTGAAAGTGCAGTCAACAAAAACATAGCCGCGCACATTTAATTTTGCTTCAATACAGCTGGAAAGAATGTTTCCTACAATACTATGACCAACTAATACAACACTCTGAAGGTTTTCCTTTTCAATAAGTTTTTCTATCACGCCCGGCATAGCATCAAAAGCAGCTTTTGGAGAGATCTTACTTGAAGAATTCCCATGTCCAAACAGATCAAGGACAACAACTCGATACTTGTTCCTAAATTCCGAAACAGTCTTCGACCAAACTCGGTGGTCGCCACATAAGCCATGAATAAAAATAATAGAACTATTGCCTTGGCCTTGTATTTCATAGAAAAGTTCGTATCCATTATGATCTACATAAGCCATATACCGAATTACCTCGAAATAGTTTTAATTCTCATAACGTTCAGCATATTTTATATAGTTTGCTTTCGCAAAAATATTCATGGCACAAGAAAACGAACAAAAGAGTGTACCTATCGCTAAGAAGGACGTCCAGGCAATAAAAGAAACAAAGGAAGAGATAAAAGTAGCCAGTCAGGAAATAAAAGAGGCGAAAGAGGAAATAAAAAAATTTGACATAAGAAATCAGATTCAGGCTCAAATGTCAAGGGAAAGTGCAAAACAAATAAAAACAAAAATCATAACCGTAATGACGACCGCTATGGCAGTCGTTTCGGCATTATTCTGGCAAACTGCAATAAACGATACGATAAAAACATTCATACCGGTAAGCGGCGCCTGGGAATATGAGATCATGGTCGCATTTGCAATAACAATTATAACTGCAATACTGATATATGTACTTAGCAAGGATATGTGAAATACTAGCAAAAAGGTTTTCTTATGGGATTAAGCAAAAAGGATTTATCAAGGAAAAAGGCAAACATCCGGGCCAGAATGGCTGAACTTGAAGCAAAAGCAAGATTAGATCCAGCCAGGAAAAATAGGGCAGTCCATGATGAATTAGATCTCTTAAGGAAGAAATTAGCTGAAGAATAGGTGAGCGTGGTCAGAAAATGGCACTCACATTATCAAGTTATAGAATTTTGAATAAAGATAGCACTGCCCCGAATTTTGAACTATTCGGGGTGGATGGTAAAACATATACCCTCGCGAGCTTTAAGGGGGAAAAAGCATTGCTGATAATTTTCATGTGCAACCATTGCCCTTATGTTCAGCCGAAGATGGATTATTTTGTGGAGTTGCAGGAGCGATATGGGAAGGAAGGGCTGCAAATAGTCGGGATAAACTCCAATGATGCAGCAAAGTATCCTGAGGATTCCTTTGAAAATATGTTGAAGTGGGCCATGGAAAAAAAGTTCAATTTTCCATACCTGACAGACCCAACGCAGGAAGTAGCAAAAAAATACGATGCTCAGTGCACTCCGGACCCATACTTATTTGATAACCAGTTGAAGTTGCAGTACCATGGCAGATTTGATGATGCCCACGGGAAGCCTCACAGCGAAGGAAAAACTAGCGAAATGGAAGATGCAATAAAGCAGGTACTTGCTGGAGAAAAAGTAGCTATAGAAACCCTTCCTTCAATGGGCTGTAATATCAAATGGAAATAAGTTTTGCCAAAGTTTGCTAAAATTTCCTACTTTTTCCTAAAATGTCGTAAAAAACGGAAGGAAAAAGTTTTTATATAAATAGATGGATACTAAGGTATGCCTAAGGAAGCATTTGGCGGGGACGACGATAGCTCCGGCCTGCCGCCGCAAGAAACAAAAAAGCTCAAACTCGATAAATTCGGGCTCTCTCCGGATACAAACATACGCGATGTGTTCTGGAAAATAATAGGCTCATACGCAACCACAAAAAAGCCAGGGCTCGAGCTTAAGGATTTGGATGAAGATCGGTTTGCCCTAATGAACGCTGCACGCTCAGTACTTTCTTCCCCGCATAATAATAGTTATGGGATTTCGGAAAGGTTCCTTGTCAATTATTGCCTGATGATGATGCTAGATGCCAATTGGATTGATGCGCTAGCGGAATTTTTTGATAAGGCATATAGCGATAGGAATAAGGGCAATGTTTTGAGGAAAGTAGTGCTTTGCTTAAGGAAATTACTGCTGCATGAGCAATATCGGGCGCAAATAGAAGAATGCTTAAAGGAACTTCTTAGAAATAACAGTACAAATGGGATGGCATTAACTTACCTATCGCAAATCGAGGATAAAAAATTAGTTGAAGTGATGAAAAAGGAGCTCATAATAATAGCCCGCGGGGATATTGGCGAAAACCAGATAAACGCCATAGAAGCGCTGGGAGTACTAAAAGAGGATGAGGAAGTTTGGAAATCCCTTATAATGCTATTATCCCATTGGGATGAGCAGGCACGACTTAGCGCTGCAATAGTGTTGAAAGAAATAAAGGGCAATGAAGAGGTAAAATCAGCAGCAGCAAAGAGATTAGAAAGCGAAACTGATCCGGAGATAAGAAAAATACTTGGGAAAATTCTTGGAAAAGTTGCTAAATGAATATTAAAGGAAAGGAGAGCGAAAAAATGATTGAAATTGTACGTATACCAACCGAGCGCATCGGCGTTCTTATTGGGGAGAAGGGAGCAACCAAAGCAGTAATAGAAAAAAAATGCAACGTCCGGCTCAATATCGACGAAGAAGGCGATGTCGAAATAGATGGCGAATCCACTGAAACATTTTTTGCAAAAGATGTTGTTAAGGCAATGGGCCGCGGGTTCACCCCGCACGAAGCCCTCAAACTGATTGAACACGACTATAATTTGTACATCATCCAGCTAAAGGAACTGATAGGCTCGGATAAGGCGATAATCAGGCTAAAAGGAAGAGTAATCGGCGAAAATGGGAGGATGAAAGGAGATATTGAAAGTGCGACTGAATCGATAGTTTGCATTTACGGAAATACGATCGGAATAATTGCCAGGATAGATACCATGGACCGGGCAAAGGAAGCGATAATGATGCTCCTTGATGGCGCACCACATGCAGTAGTGATTAATTATCTGGCAAAAGCAAGACGGGAGATAATGGAATCGAGATTAAAAGGATAGTTTAAGGAAAAGTCAATGATCAGGTCAACGAATGGGTCAATGAACCATCAGTGGACCATAAAAGCAGAAGGCAAAACCATTTGATCGAGGGCAGCATTTAGGATGGCAGTGGTAATTGCCCTTGCGTCGCCCTTGGAAAATGCCCCATCACAAGGTTCTGATTTTAAAAGTGGGACTAAAAATTCCCAACCAGGAATGGGTTTTGTCCGGCCAGTCGGAGGATAAAATGTGCATGCAGCAAAAATCTTCATATCCGGATAAAGTTCTCTCACTCTGCGAAGTACCCTAAGTCCATGCAATACCCTGGGGTGGGATTCGTCAAGATTTAGGTCGGTAAGTAAAATACTTGGTTTTTGGGCTGCAACTAAACCCAATGCCTCGCCTACGGAATGTACTGCTTTTGTAGGGAGTAGATCAACACAATGAATACGGCCAAATTCTCGCCTCATTTCAGCAAGAAGGGAGGGGCCATCCTCTATTATAAGCAATGAAGGCCTACAATTTTCATAAAGAACCCGGCTCCCATTTACAGGAGAAGGTTGGGAAGAACGAGTCCAGGACCGCTCGTGATGTGGAACGCACTGATGTGCACGAAACGCAAGTCCATGGGAATGCATTAGATATGATTTTTGACAGTTTGGTTTAAAAAGGAATAATGCGGGGGTTATAACCCCAAGCCTGGACAAAATTTATAAATTTTGTCCGCATTGGAAATTATATAATTTCCATACAATAAGAAAGTTATTTCCAATTAGCTAGTGACCAGCTAAATATTTGGAATAATTTGGAGTAATTTGAAACAGCTAGATAGACTAGATACGAGTGATAAGATGGCAGAAGATATTTTCAAGCAATTTAAGGAACACTCCGTGGCAGAATTCTTCAAGAAAAACCGGCAGATGCTAGGGTTTTCGGGTAAAGTCCGATCGATGACTATAATTGTACACGAATATGTAACTAACTCCCTAGATGCGTGTGAAGAAGCAGGGATCTTACCGGAAATATTTGTGCAGGTTGAAGAACTCAATAAGGAAACAAAAGATCATTACCGGATAACGGTAAAGGATAATGGGCCTGGCATCCCCAAATCGCATTTGGGAAAAGCTTTGGGGCAGATGCTGGCCGGGACAAAATTCCACAGGTATATCCAGCAAAGGGGCCAGCAGGGTATCGGTGCTGCTGCCTGTACTATGTATTCCTATATTACTACTGGGCAGAAAACAAAAGCCATAACCTGCCATAGGGGCAAGAAACTCACCGCAGATATCAGCATTGATTTTAAGGGCAATAAGGCAGTTGTTGAGGAAACTTCCGAAGAGCCGACAGAAGAAACAGGATTACTGGTAACTGCTGAGTTTAAGGATGTCCGCTATGAGCGGAGCAACCAGGGCGTTTATGAGTATTTAAGGAGGACCGCACTTGCAAACCCCCATTGTACGATAACTTTGATGGATCCGAACAATGAAAAAAGCGTTTTCCCGCGATCGGTTGAAGTGAACCCCCAAAAGCCATTTGAAATCAAGCCCCATCCGCTAGGGATAACAACGCACGACCTGCTTGAATTTGCAAGGGTCAATGAAAATAGAAAAGTTTCCTCATTCTTACAAAATGCATTTTCAAGGGTGAGCGCTGCAAAAGTCGATGAGCTGCGGACAATCTGCACCGAAGTTGATTTTGATAAGGACCCGCACGAGCTTTCCTGGGAAGATGCGGAAAAAATAGTCAAGTCATTTGCCAAGGTAAAATGGATTGCACCGGCCATGGATTCCCTTGTCCCGATAGGTAAGGAAAGGATAGAAACATCATTTAGGAATATTTTCAACCCGGAAATTATCGTCGTTACCGAACGAAGCCCGAGAGTTTACCGGGGCGGAATCCCGTTTATGGTTGAGGCAGGAATCGCGTATGGCGGCGGCCTGGTCGCTGCTGAAAAGAAAGGCGAAGTAATGCGCTTTGCAAACCGGGTTCCATTGCTTTTCGATAATAGCGGCTGCGTAATTAGTGAAACAATAAAGTCGATTGAATGGAACCGCTATAATATGAAAAATTTCGAGGAAGAACCGGTCGCAGTGCTAGTCAACCTCCTTAGCGTCCATGTACCTTACACTAGTGCGGGAAAACAGGCAATATCCAACGAGGAAGATGTTGCAGATGAGATAAAGCTTGCAGTTATGGAAGCAGGAAGGACAATACAAAGGCACCTATCAGGAAAAAGAAGGGCCCATGAAATTGCCACAAAAAGGAAGGTCATTTCACGCTATATCAACCAGCTTTCAAGCGACCTTAGTGATTTAGCCGGAACAAAGAACAAAAAAGACCTCCTTGCAAGGCTCGAAAAGATAGTTGATGAGAAATATTCACAGGAAGATCTCGGTGAAGAAAAAGGAGAAGTAGCTACAAAGGATAGTGCGAAGGTGGATGAAGGAGAAGGCGAAGAATAGTGAATGTTAGTGAAGCATATGGAATATTGATGGGAAAGGTGATACTCATGACTGAAAAAGTGGTTAAGGAAAAATTGGAAGGGCTAGGAAAACGCATGATCAAGGAAATTGAAAAAAACGAAGGCCCTACTTTTGAAACTGTTTTGCGAACCAAGAGCAACACGATTTTTGATGAAAGCGAAGGTTGTCTAAGGACAGGGGACAAGACAGAAACGAGAAAATTTCTGAGTGTTGCACAGGCAAAAACATTCATGCAGACAGTTGCAGTTGCAGCTAAAACAAAAAAATTCATCAGCGAAGATTTGCATGCTTCAATAAGAAGCTTATTTTACCAGCTGAAATTCACTTTAGGCGAAGATATTGATGAGGATATGTTTGCTGAGCAGAGCGAATCAAATGCCTTAATTGAAGACCTTGAAGTTGCACTCGGGATAAAGCGTGAGGATTTGCATCTTACCACCGAACGTAAGGGAACGGTCGCCGGCCCGATCATAATAAAGGATAAGTTTGGCGGTGAAGTAAATACCATAGATGGGACCGCAATGGGCAGGTCCGGCTGGGGCATCCCGAGCGATGTGGATAATGATATTGAGTTTAAGACAACAGCAGATTACGTTCTCGTAGTGGAAAAAGATGCCATGTGGCAGCGCCTTAATGAAGATAAGTTCTGGAAAAAGGAAAATTGCCTAGTGATAACCCCAAAAGGGCAAGCCTCACGCGGAACAAGGAGGTTACTCCGTAAGCTTGCCGATAAAAAACTGCCAATCTACTGCTTCATGGACTGTGATGCCTGGGGATGGTACATTTACTGGACAATAAAAACTGGGAGTATGAACCTCGCTTATCTGGGCCATGATTTTGCAGTTCCTGAAGCCAGATTCTTAGGCGTGAGCATGAAGGATATAAGGGAATTTGAGTTTTTACAAAAACTGACAATTACCGCAAAAGAAGTAGATGTGAAGAGGGCAGAGGAAATGCTCGAGTATCCCTGGATCAGCAGACATGCCGACTGGGTAGCGGAACTTAAGGAAGTGTTAAAAACCAAGAAAAAGATTGAGCAGGATGCCCTTCAAGGCGAACGGCTAACATTCGTTGGCGAATACATAAAGGACAAAATAGCCAAGAAGAAATGGATGAGTTAGGAACTCATTCTTGAGATCACTTTCCATAATAAAGTTTGAAGAATTCGTCTCTTGATAATCCTACTTCCTTAATTATACCAAGAAGAGTACCTTTAGCAAGTTCTTTATGATTTGGCACAGTTATTCTCCTATAGGGCTCATGATTTTGCCGAAGAATCATATGACTTCCGGTCTGATGATCAGATTCATATCATAACTTAGATAAAAGTTTAACTAGATCTTTACCCGAAAGAACTGGCAGTTTAGGCATGAACCTCAACAACTTCTTCTTGTATAGATGGAGGAACAGGTTCGTTATGCTTCTTCAAACGGGTAATATAACCAGAAATCGCATCTTTTATATTTTCTAGGGCTTCTTCCCTGGTTTTACCTTGAGAAATACACCCAGGCAGATTTGGACAAGTTGCGACATAAATGCCATCTTCATCTTGCTCTATAATAACGCGCAATTTCATAATTAAATTATCTTTTACTTTCTTTTTAATTCTATCTGATTTCAAGGATTACAATCATTTATCCGGAACATTTGTATTTCCACTTTTGGGAAGCTTTGGTTTATTTGGAAGGTTGGAAGACTGCATTAAATCATATACTTTTTTCCATGACGGGCAGCTGCTGGTAGAGCATTTATCGCGTAAAACATAGTAGTTTGCCAGTTCTTTTGCAGCCGGATCATTATTGGCAAAACAAGTGTCAATAAATTCTATTGGATCGTGGATATCAGCGCAAAAACCGTCTTTTGGTTTTCCATTTGCACAGTGGCCATCGTTTGGATTATTGGCACAAAAGTCTGAATCATAATACCAGCTGTTAGAATACATCTGGAAATAGCAATCTGCCGGAGTTTTATAACCAAAATCCCGGCAAAGATTTTTTTTATCGAGCCGGTCAGCAAAAATTTTGTTAGTAAAACTTGATTCCCAGAACCCTCGGTATTTCATTAAGGCAACATAGGCAACCATAAGGTTTTCTTTTTCAATATAATCATTATCAGTAGGATACCAGTTAAGCTGCTGTTTCTTGTGCGCATCAGCAACTTCTTTTTTTGCAGCAGCAAATTTATCCGCAAGTTCTGCTGATCCAGCACAAAGCGCATCTTCGACGTTAAATGGGTTGAATTTCGGACTGCAGTCCCTTGCCCTTTGAATATTTGGGCCCAACCCACGATTTTGCGCATCTTTTAGGATTTGTGCATTCGGTCCTTCAGGCCAGAAAGTATATGGCGGCTCAAGTATTTGTGTTATGCCCATCGCACAATAGCGGTAAGCAGGCTGGCCTTTGTATTGGTCAGCTTTGGGAAATGGACCGCATTGCCCGGACGGATCAACCATTGAATCGTATCCTTTGGCATAACATTCGCTGGTGGGGAAGCAGGTCTTATCATTTGGATTATCCGCAAGATAGGCAGGGCTGCAGACTTTCGCAACGCTGCAGGGGGTGAAGTCGCTTTCGCTATAGATCACTGATCGCAAAATGCTCGGATCCAATCCTCTTCTCGATGCCCAATAATCTATTTCAGGATAACTTGTACAATATTTTTTCTCATTAGGGGGATTGCCAATCGAAGAATCCCCGAGCTTAAATGGGGATCCTTTTGCGCTCTCGCTCAAGCAGGCATCGCACCGCACAAGAGATTTGACATCTTTTTCTAAACCAGGAGCCTGTTGCTGTGCAATATCTCTTGAAGCAAAGGTGAAACCCTTAATAAGAAAGTCATACTGATCATTGAAAGAGCAGTAACCTCCGGAAGTATTTGAAAATACGAGAAGGGTCCCTGCCGAAGGGTGGGTAGACACTGAAGCGCCGATCTGGCTGCTTATGGTAGTATATTTTTGGCATCCGCCATACCAGGAAGCGATGCGCTCGATGCTTTTTCCAAGATCGCAGTCTTTGCAGTTTAGCGGGTTAAAGCCAAAGCGGGCAGAGTTGAACGAGTATGGGGCCATCCCGATAACCCCATTCCTGGGGAGGACCAGTATTGCACTTCCGAAGAACGATGAATAGGCCCTTTGCATATAATATTCGCTCCAGTGGCATGTCGGAAGATGCTTATCGTCAGTAAAATCAGTACCTTCAGAGTCAAATAAAATATAGGGGATTACCGTGGGCTTGCCCCAGGTATAAAGCGCGTATGTTGCAAAAGAGGATGCCTGAAGCAGTAACTTATCACCATCGCAGCTGGTCATGTTCCGGTAATTAACTCCGAATGCGACAAGGTCAACTTTATCAGATATTTTCCTGCCATCAGCGCCGACTTTGTTCATTACTTTATCCAGTCCCTTCCGATCATTAATCATTGGCGCCAGTGCAACAAGGCAGTTTCTTGTTTTTATGGTTTTTGATCCATCAGTAGGATCAAGGGGATCGGGCTTTTCACTGTTTCCGCAACCTGAATAAATAGCTTCAACCTGATCAGCCACCAGCTGGACAACTGTGTCGTTGCTGCTGTTATAATCGATCTCAGTGGTGATTATTGTAGGTCCAACCTTATCATTTGTCCTGCCAGAGTAAGATTTTCCGTTTTGTTGGAGGTATTGCGCTATTTCTTTTGAGCGGGTAGTGTTGATGTTGGTGCTGTTTGTATAAAGGACATAAAGCGGCATTACTCCTGCATCCAATGAGCATATCGCCGCTCCGGCGTTCGGAAGATTATATGGGGTAACATTGCTGCCAACAAGCCACTGCACCGCCATCCCAAGACGATTAGAACAATATGGATTTCCATCCCCAAAATCGCTCATGGTAGGGCCCTGGCCAACCATAAATTGCCTTGGGAAAAGGCTCGGGTCATTCTGGTATTTGCCGGATGTGAGCGCATTAAATTTATCGGCATCACAGTTCTGCTCGAAATGGCATTCACCGCCAACTAAGGAATTGTAAAATGGAAAAAAGCTCGTGCCGTTCTTACATACCATGCAGGTGCATTTGCCGGCGATACAGGATTGGAAGGCAGATGAGTTAACGGCAGCAAATACCTGGCCATTTGGGTTGGCTGCAGTTATTCCTTTTAGTTCTTTTACATAAGCATCAGAAAAATTAGTAGTCTGGGCACAGCCATAAACGAAGATGAGAGCCAATATGCTCAACAGGAGGAAAATACTAGTTCGGTTCATCAGATTTATAATCGAAGGAAAAATATAAAAAAGAGAGTAAAGCGATTGTTATTAGTTGGAACTCGGCAAAACTCGAAACAACAAAATAGAAAAAAACTAAAATAAAAACTCGAACGGTTCTCGAGCGAATTTATTTTGAGTTTTTTTGTTTCTTTTTGTTGTTGTTTTTTGTTGTTCTTTATTTTCAGTACTGCAAACTGCGGCAGGTCCTGCACCTGCTTCCCCGGTAATTAGGGGTACTGCACATAGGGCAATAAACAACCATGCTAAGCTTATGTGGCTGCATGAAAGTGGTAACATTGAATGCTGCACTTTTGAAGAATCCGCCGCCGCCAAAGAATGGTTGGCCATGTTTTGCCCAGCCGACAAATTTAGTGATGATATCCTTAGGGGTAATTGATGGGGGAAAACCAGGAGGAGGAACGTGCCATACAAATGCAAGGGGGTTTGCCCAGCCCCACATTGAGTTTTGTAAAATTCCGAACGAATAAAGTTCCTGGTTTCGCCTTATTGCTAGCGCTTCAGCACCAACATTTCTCCTTACGGTATTTTCCATTGCCATGCGGCGGGCATTAACATCATAGAGGTAAGATGCTTCCTGGCCACGGAAAAGGTATTCCATCATTCCTGCATCCATGCGGATTTCTTTTCGGTAGTTAGTGTGAGATAACCCGGGATTTTCTTCATCGGTTCTTGCGCTCATATAAACTCCCTTACGGGTAAGGAAAATATCCTGAGGGGCCTGCCAAAGGCCTTTCTGGAAATCGACCCCTGCAAGTTGCCTGCGCTCAAGTGAGCTTTCAATATAGTTTACTGAAGAAAGTTTATTTATCACATTCCCGATAAATTTGGGGAACTTATATCCGAACCCTTCAAGCCCACGGCCAAATGCAAATGGGTTAAGTATTTGCATAGATTCGCGGACACGGGGGGTGGTGTAATCCCATTGCTTAAGTGCATCATCAGTTGCATCCCATTTTGATGCATACCCCTGCATCGACATCTGAAGCCCCCTTAACTGGTTTAGAAATGGGGCAAAGGCAGCACCTGCAAGGTCCATTGCAAAACCGCCATGGAACATAAAGTTCCAGTACTGCCCATTATCAAGATAAGCACGCAGATTATCAGCTACACCATATTGGGTGGAAGGGCCAAACTGGAAAAACCCTGCCCAGGCATTGTGGCTGCCATAAGAAGTTGATGTCCTTCCGGGGTGCCGGTCAATGCAATAGTCCCATACCTGATGATATGCGCCATGTGACATTGCAACTGCATTGTAGAGCCTTTTTTCCTCATCATCAAGGCCAGATTCGAATTCTTTTGCAAATATCCTGCTTGCTAATTTCATTGAATGCTGACGATAGTATTCTGAAGTTGGAATAACATCATAAGATGCCTTAAAGAGTGATCCGCCTGCAAGAAGCGCAATTCTTGTCAGGTAATCACCCGCAGGCAAGGCAAGATCACGTATTGGTTTGTATGCCGATGCAAGGGCATCACCAAATGCAGTGTCACCTGCACCAAAGTGCCTGAATAATCCTGGGGTAAGAGGGGTAACTTCACGTTTTGCCGCAATTGAAACATCACAGTCATGCCAGAACCTCGTATAGTCGTGTGTGGTCTGGCCATATCTCCAGAGTACCGAACCAAGCACTTTTTGTCTTTCGTATCTTTCCTGGCTTCCGGATGCTGGGGATTTTGCCCAATTTTGAAGCTCCGCAACGAAAGGCCCCCAACGGGCTTGCTCGTCTATTCCCCCTGCATGTTGTCGCTCTGCTTCAATCGTATATTTTGATCTTAAAGATTGTAGATTTCCCCACATTCCAGCTAAGTGCTGCCCCTGAGGGTCATCCCCGAATTTAACCGTAACATCATCAGGATCGAATTTTCTTAGCTGGCCTTTATGATCCCGGATCGACATTTCCCCGCCAAGGATACGGTCCTGATCGGAAAGGATCATTCCTTTTTTGTAATAAGCATAGCCCCCTTCCTGGAGCATAACCATTGCGGTTTTTGCACCGGAGATATCACTTTCATGTACTTTCTTTGGGGTCAAGGTACCATCAGCAGCCCGATCGTAAATCTGTTTTTCAAAAGCAGCCTGATGCTGGGTGAGTATTTCAAGAAGCCTGCCACGCTTAGTGCGATCATCAGTGTTTAGATCATTAAGCTCCTGAACAAGAGGATCAGTTTCTGGCCTTCCTTCATCCTTAAGTGCTTTTTGAAGGAATCCGCAAATAACCCCAGTATGGAACCTTGTTGTTTCGTGTGTGGTCCCATAAGTGTTATGGCCAAATACGGAATTGAACCTTTGCTCCATATCCTGGACAAATAGGTCACGTATCCAAAGCATTTTTGCCCGCTCAGTCCGCTCACTATCTGAAAAAGCAGCACCCTGGCGGCGCTCAAGATCATTAAGCTCTGCTTCTATTGAACCCTTGTATGCCACCGCATAACCACGCGTGAAACGGGACTCGGTCCATTGTGAGAGGGCAAAATTTTTCCTTGCCTCAAGGCCAGTTGCCCACTGCCCTTTTAGATCAACAAGTGTATTGTTTTGGGGAAGCCCGAATTCCGCTTGGGCAACCCAATGGATCATTCTTCCTCCTTGTAGCTCACCGTGTTTTGGAATTCTTCCTCCTTCCATGAAAGATACTATTTCAGCGATTGAAGCGTTATTCAGGTTTGGGTCCTTGCCCTGTGCGCTTCGAATATCTGCAAAATGTGCCCTACCTTCATCAGTAAATAAGGAAAGTAAGTCACTTCGGTTTCTTCTTGCAACTGCATGAAGATCATCAAGATCATGCATAAATGTTGGGAGCTGGAGATATCCTGGTTTGCCTAAAGAGTCTGCAGCAGTAGGATCAAGCGTCGCAAGCCGATTTACAATATTTAATCTTGCAGCTTTTAGCTCTTCGGCTATTCCCCCGTGAGTGAGATATCCGTTTTCTGCATCCCAAACCATTTTCCTAAGTACGTGTGTTTCCCAGATTTCGGTTCCCCTTAGGCTGTCCCCTCCGACATGGCAATGATAATCATCAGCGCGAACGGTGTGCTGCGAGAGGGCATTAGTACGGACAACATTATGAGCATCAAGTTCAGAAGTAAGGGCAAGTGCCTTGAAATATTCCGGGGTATTATTATCATTTTCAATATGTTCAACGCGGTCCCGGAGGTTAAGGGCACGGACATCTATATGTGCTCCATGGGTGTTTGCAAGATTAATGAGCTGCTCGAGCTTGTTAAAATCAGCATGAAATTTGATGACATCACGATGGTGCTCCTCCTGGGCAAATGATAAGCCGGCAGGGGGATTAGGGATAAGGAGGGGAGCAGATAGTATGGCCCTGATTTGCCTTTCAACATCAGCAAGATTGGCGCGGGCATTATGGTAGTTCGATTCGCGAAGTATATCCACATCCTTATGCCCCATCTCGAGCATCCGCTGTTCGCTAATATTGAATTCAATGCCCATTTTCCGGTAAATCTGCCTAAGGACATAGCGCATTTCATCGCGCAAAACTTCATCGCGCAGGGTGCGGTAATGGAACTGCATCTTATCGATTATCGGGAACATGTTTCCGATTTCGATTTTTGGCGCATATGTTACTGAGTCATAAATTGCCTTCGCAACCGGAGAAGTTGCGGCCTTTCTTTGAAGTGCAGCAGTTGCACCGGTCCAGTTAAGAGGCTGCTTGGCAATTGCGCCTACCATGACCGGGGCATGTTTTATTCCAGCCCAAGTCATACGACCAATAAGCCTTCCGCTTCGGAACATCGAATCGGTTCCGGACATTACGATACCGCTAAGGATCGCATACCGGTTTGCACCGAACATTTTACCAAGCGGGGCGGTGGCCATATAGTACCAGCCACCTTCCCTGCGCATCTCTGGATGGCCGGTAAGAACTTCCAGGCTCTGGAAAGTCCGGATTCCGAGAAGACTGTCTTTTATGGTCATTGCAAGAAGGGCATTTTGGCCTCCGCTTAGCTCAAGCCGCCTTATAATATCTGCAGCGATACGATGTTCTTCCTGACCGTAATAATAAGGAAGCTTATTTGTTAAATTGGCAAGGCGATCGGGAGTTATGCCAACAAGATGGCCTCCTGCGATAAGGCCTTTTACTACAGCCTGCTGCTCAGCTGCATCACCTGCACCAAGTGCCTTGCTTCGGTCAACAAACCGGCCTTTTGTGACTGAGTTCATCAGGTTCCTGGTTGTACCATCTAGTCGGCCGACCAATGACAGCTTTTTGACTGTTTCTTCAATGGCTTTCATATTCGCCTTCATCTTCATTTTTGTTGCATTTTTCATTTCAGTATAACCAAATGGGCCAAGCACCTGACCGCCTGCAACTACACCTTTTGGTGTGGGGAGCCGTGGGGTGGTAATATCAAGAAGCGAAATGGGTGATTTGCCTGCAAAATACATCGATGCAAGCAGCAGTCCCAAAATAAGGAAGACGCCAAAACAAGGAAGAGTGCCAGGACCAACTCCAGTACCGCCGGCACTGGCAACACTTGCAATAAAATCATTGAGATTGGTGTTGAACTGGTCAACTACAGTTCCTCCAGCAGCATTGTCTATTGTGATCGTATTCTGGGCAAACTGGAGGGCTGGATCATCTGGTATGAACGTGATTTTTATGATAAGCCTATTTGTACCCTTGAACTGATTAAGGTCAATATCACAAACTGCATAATAGTAATTAACCAGATCGCCAGAAGGGGATTGTACCGGCATCATCTGGTCTGTTTTGATATTGTCGCAGCCTGCAAGGGAAGCAAAACCGCCTGCAGTTAGATATTCCACTTTGAGGACTTTATTTGCAGCAGTTTCAGGGATTTTTTTGGCCCGTTGGGTATTATCCAGATCTTCTGAGCTTTTCTCAAGCAGACATTTTTCTACCTCATCGGGCTTAGTCTGCTGGCAGGCCTTGATAATGCTCTGGACATTTGATTCCTGCTGGAAACCAGGAACAGAAACTTCAGGAGGAAAAACAAGAACGCTGATTTTGAGGTGTATTTTGAGTGGTTCGTCAGTTCGCTGTATAACTACGTGAGTTTCCTTAAATGCCGGCTGGAAAACTTCGGCAAAGACACTAGAGATGAGAAGAAGTAACACTAACCCCACCACTAGGCGCAAGTTCATGAGAGTAACGCGCTTTTGGCATATATAAAGCCCCTAGATTGGGCAAAGCCTATTAAAGACAAACTATACAAAAATTGTATATATGACTGTGCCTTATTTGGATAAGATAAGAACCCACGGAGATATCTACGGAAGGAAAAAGGAACTGAGTCATCTGAAAGTGGATATGGAACAGTTAAGTGCGGGTGTAGAACTCTTAGTGGGGCCATCTGGAATAGGCAAAAGCGCAATTTTGAAATTCTTGAAAAAAGAATCGCAAAGGAAAGGGATGGGAGTAGTCTATGTAAAGGTGGAAATCGGCGAAGCTGAGGGGGATATTGCAGATAAGGTGCTGAGGCAATTAACTAGCGGGAAGGAGAAAAAATATTCTGGAATCAAGACATTGGTTAGGGCAATAGCAGGGCATGGCCCGCATGAGCCTTTAGCCATACTAATAGATGATATGGAGAAATCGAAAAACGCACCTGCAATAATAAGCAGCCTGCTTAGGATAGCGGGCCAAAACAAGGGAAGAGTAATTTTCGTTATCAGTTCAACACTGCACTATGATGAAATCGAAAATCAGATGGTATTGGCGAATCTGAACAAGCACGATATTGAAGAACTTATTGAAAAGGACCTTAGGGAAAGGAACCTGAAAATGGGCGAAGAATGCTTTAACGCTATAGTAAATGACAGCAGCGCAAACCCGCGAATCGTAAACATAATGTGCGGGCAGCTTTATGAGACGCTTGCAGAAAATGAGCAGATGATATCAAAAGCGCATTACCTTGAGCAGCTGGATGAGATAATGAACAACCTCGAAAGCGAATGGTTCGGGCAGCTTTATGCACAATCTAGCGAGAGTGAGAGAAAAATACTAAAGGCGCTCGCAGAATTTGCAGAAACTGCAAGGTATGCAGAGCCGGATGCACAGAGAATATCGGAAATTTCTAAGAAAACCAGGATGGGCCAGGGCCCGCTGATGGCACTCGTAAGAAGATTGCTTGAAAGTGGCCAGGTCGTGAAATTAGGCCGTGGTGAGTATGGGTTATTTGCAAAAATTTATGGGCAGTACATATTGCAAAGGCGAACCTAAGGCAGTTCGTTTAGTTTCCTTTAGGAAGCAAGCGTCCAGTCGGTTTGGAATGTTTTTTCAAATTGTGAAACGACCGAAGAATCATAAACAATTACTGAAGCTTCCCGGTTTTGGCGGAGCGCAGCGTTGCTCAAGTTGTGCGAACCGACCAAAACAGCCTGCCCATCCACGACGATAAATTTGGCGTGGGTAAGGCGATAGAATTTGGATGCCCACCTAACTTCTATTCCGCTCGATAATAACTCGCCGAATATTTTGTCATTAGACCCATCAACATCAGGTTCCAGGATAACTCGCACCTTAACCCCGCGCGATTTGGCTTTTTCTATTGCAAGAGCTGCATCATGTGAAGTAAAAACATAGACTTCAACATCCAGTGAAGTTTGGGCGCTATTGATGAAATTAATTACCTGCTGGCCATCATCAGGGGAGAAAACTGGAGTGACTGCGGAATGACCTACCAGAGGGTATGCAAAATAACAAATAATTATGCCGAGAACTAGGCCTGACCCGAAAACTACCCCCTTGTTCATATTTTCCCTTTTTATTTTTGATTCAGAACTCAAGATCAATGTGACTACGGTCACATCTCTCGAGTTCTTCATTTTATTCAGAACTCAAGATATTCGTGAATGCGTTCACGTATCTCGAGTTCTTCATTTTATTCAGAACTCAAGATCGTCGTCATTAATTTCTGTTTCCAGAAATTTCAGTGGTATTGCATTTTCATCAATAAGTAGGGATTATAGAAGACGGAATTAAAAATGATGATGAATTGGTTCAGAGATAGAAGTATCCTCATAGATCCCGAATCCTTGCGAACCCGTTCACTCAGCCTGTCGAACATTCATCATATTCTTTTGCTATTAATTGGATGAAGTTAAAAGGTAGGTGGAAGTGAAAGAGCAAGTAAAAGTTATTTATCAACAACCGCATCCATCGCCTGAGCAAGAGTCGGGTTTTGCCGAAGGCCATCTATCGCCCGGTCGTAGCATTGTTGCAGATAATCAAAGGCGTTTGTCATGTAAGAGCTTATGCCCTGATGATGTGCATTAGTTCGATTTTCATCAAGAGCTTTAGAAATGCTAGCCTCCATTGCACGGGCATCAACAGCACCACTTAGAACTGGACCAGCAGAAATAATAGAAATCTGGTGGTGTAGCAAAGTTGCCCAGCCCATCAGCTGGTGAGGATCATCGGTAAACCAAAGTGAGGCAGAATAAATTTGCTCAGCTGAACTAGATGAACTGATAGCTACAGTATGCGCTTTAGTGTCAAATGCAACAGGTAATAGCGAAAGGCCTTTTGTTGCAGCAATGGAGAAAGATATTGCAACTTCAACTGGGACAGAATCAAATGTGGTATGAGCATCTCCGCCCGTTCTGGCCAGTTCAGCTAGTGTAGCGATATAGAGGAGGGTGGGAATTGTTCCAGAAATTTTAAGATTATACTGAGGCGATTCACGAACTAAATAAAATGGAGTAAAGTTACCTTCTGCCGCATTATAGACTGGCGTGGTTTCCCTAAACCCGAAACGTGAAAGAGCTGCAGCAAAGGCCTTAGTTTGTGATCTGTCCATAAAACCCTTAGGTTCCCGACTAACGATAACTTCACCCATAAAGCCACCCAGGTTTATAGAAAATGATAATATATGTTTAAAAAAAACAATTTATAAACATAATCTAGGACTAATTAGATAATGACTCAACGATTAAACAGCAACTCACAAGGCCAGCGCCATGGAACAGAAATAGATCCAGCGTTTAGAGGCGCTTTAGGCAGGAAGAAACACCTAGTAGAACCCAAGGGGCCTGGAAAAGCAGGCATGACTCCTTGGGACGAATTAGGAGTGAAAGATAAAGGTAAAAAATAACTGAAAAAATAGAAAAAATAAATTAGAGGGTCGTTTTACAGATTAACCTTAAGGCCCAATTCTTTTTTGAGCTCGCGGTACCTGTTCCGGATAGTTACTTCAGTTACTCCAGCAACATCAGCAACTTCTTTCTGGGTCTTTTTCTCGCCGTGCATTGCGCTCGCAATGTAAACTGCCGCAGCGGCAACGCCGGTTGGGCCACGCCCGGAAATAAGGCCCTTTTTCAGGGCTTTTTTGATTAATTTTACTGCCTCATCCTGAACTTCCCCACCCAAACGTAGTGCGGTCGAGAATTTAGGGACATATTGGGCCGGATCGGTAAGAGGAACATCGATTTTCAGTTCGCTCTTGAGGAACCGGTATGCCCGGCCTATTTCCTTTTTCTCAATGCCCGATGCGCGGGAGATTTCGTCTAAGGTTCTTGGAATTCCCTGCATCCTGCAAATACCATAGATAACTGCAGCAACAACTGATTCGATCAACCTTCCCCGGATCAATTCTTCCTTAACTGCCTTTCGGTAAAGCAATGCAGCACTTTCCTTTATGTTCTCTGGAAGACCGAGTGCAGATGCAACACGGTCCAATTCGGCCAGTGCAATGACCAGGTTTCTTTCCATTGAAGTAGCAATAGAAACCCTCTTGTGCCATTTTCTCATACGGTAGAGCTGAGCCTGTTTCTTGGGGCTGATTTTGCCTCCCCGGATGTCCCTGTTGTATTGGTCGATTTCTGTTACAAGGCCTTTATTTGGCTTCATGTACTTTATTGGAGCCCCTCCTCTTGCTTTCTTTTCCTTTTGCTCGGCATCAAATGCACGCCACTCTGGACCAAGATCGTGAATATTGTCTGCTATGATTAATCCACAATTACCGCAAAGGAGTTCCCCTTTCTCATAATCTCTAATAATTCTCTTACTTTTACATTCTGGACATTTTGTTGCAGTTGACATACTCTATTCCTCCCAAACATTTAGTAACATTTTTAAGAATTTGCATAATTTTAGTGATAATAGGGATTTAAATACTTTTCGGTAGGGCGATTGCCTACGTCCCCCTTCTAAAACCCTGCTGAAGGGTAAACTGCACGAAAAAATACGCGGAAAAAAGCTTTTAAAGCTGCAGACAGAGACTGATTGGTGAATAAATGCAGACGCCAGATGGAAAAAAAGGTAAAAAATATAATTACAATAAACTCCTCTTAGTTCTTGTTTCAGTTTTAGCTTTGCTTCTTTTTGGATGTGCCGGCTTCCTCACTTCCGCGTTCAATGCTGCTGAGGCCAGCGATCAGGATAAAATGATCAGTAGTGCCTTCCAGAACGCCACTCCATTACTTGAATTTCAGGACATAACGCTGCTAAAATCATTCAGTTCCAACTACGCAGCCTACTCTGCAATAATAAATACTGGGTGTGATAAGCTAAACCAAATAGATAAGGAGGGCAAGGAAACCTCTAACATAACTAAACTCATCTGCCAAAATAGGAAAGGCATCGACGACTGCTTCTTTTATATTGAAAAGACAAAGATGACATTGAAAAATAACAATAATGCGGACATTAACCTAGATAGTGCCGAAGTACTATGCCGAGATCTCCGTTCGCTGGGATTGGATGCAAAATTAAATAATGAATTTGTATCCAAGTACAAAGGATACACCACCTGGCGCAAGGCAGAAGGGGACATAGACAAACAATGGCAGAATGTACAGCAGCAGGTCCAAAATTACAGTTATGAGCCGGTTGGAAGGACTTCGCTCTCAGATTCTTATAACAGCATCAAAAACAGCATGGACAGTGCTAAAACTTCATTGCAGCAAATTAAGAAGGACTGCGCGTCCCGTAACGGCTTTGATTCTGCTTCTGGAACCGCGGAATTAGCATGCAGTAAGGTAGACACTTACATTTCCGATATGGAGAAGACGAATAAGGCCATGAAAAGCTTATTCACTTTTGCCAGTAAATTTGAAACTGGTACCCTGACGGTTGACTCCGGCATAGTCAATGAATGCCGAAACTCCGCCCGGGAACTATCAGGCCTGTACGACCTTGCGTTGTTCAAAGATAGCGGCAATGGCAGCAAAACAGATGTGGATTTTTTTGGCAGCACTTGTGATGGCTTAGAGCAGTTGGCCGATGTCTCCAGCAGCCTTGGCATACCGGTAGTATTTGAGAATGGCAAACTTTCTACCAACACCAAAATTGGCTTCATGAAAGCAAAAACAGTATATATTATTCAAACGGACAGGTTTTTGGGTAGTGGGGTGCTGGTAGGCACAGACGGTAACGGCTATTATGTCTTGACGAATGCGCATGTGGCTCTGAACACTGATCCGGATACTGGCGTGCAATCCCTGCCAGGTTATGTGAGGGTAAAGTTTTATGACGGCCGCATAGGATATGCCAGTAAACTACGGTTCAATAAAGAGCATTATGATCTGGCACTCCTATACGTACCGCTATCATTACAAAAATACCCAACGGCAACTTTCAGCGAGACAAATTACCCGGCTGTCGGTACCCCTGTGGTAGCGGTGGGCAACCCGTATGGCCTGGAGTTTACGGTTACCCAAGGAACAGTATCAGCCATACGGAATATCGGCTGCTTTACAGACTATTGCTACGGTGCAGTAATACAAACAGATACTGCGATCAACCCGGGCAATAGCGGCGGTGGGCTCTGGGATTTTGAGAGCGGTGATCTTTTGGGGATCAATTCGCTTGGACGCAACGGAGCCCAGGGACTCAATTTCGCGATTAGTATGGTTCAGTACGCTGCCATAAAGATACTTTTCTAGAATATAATATTGGCTAAACCACCAGACCTTTACTTATTTTACTAGATTGGTGGCAGATTTATTTGCATTTTCCAGAATTTGTTCTTCAGCAATAGTTGTAATAACCCGATCTCGCATAACGAATTTTCCATTAACAATTACATCACGGACATTCTGGGGTCCAGCTGAATAGACTAAATTACAATAGAGATCGTGCTCCGGATAAAGGTTTGGGCCGCGATCCAGGATAAGAAGGTCTGCCAAATTGCCAACTTCAATTGTTCCGGCATCCTTAAGACCAATTGCTTTTGCCCCGTTTATTGTTGCAAACTCGAATATTTTCTTCGGGCCAATTATGTCGGCTTTCCAGTAGTGGTGCTTTTGCAATAGGCTTGCCATCTTCATAGTTTCGAACATATTCAAAGAGTTGTTGCTCGCAGCACTATCGGTTCCCAAAGAAACGTTGGCTCCTGCCTGATCAAGTTCATAAAGCTGGGCGATCCCGCCGGTAGCAAGCTTAAGATTGCTAATCGGGCAGCTGGCAATACTGACCCCTTGCTTGCCGGCCAAACCAATTTCCTTTTTTGTCAGCCAGCCTGCATGGCTAAATATTGAATCCTGGTCCATAAGCCCTATCGAATCCAAATATTCGAAGGGATATTTTTTTGTCCTTTTTAAAATATCAAAAACTTCTTTTCTGGTTTCGCTGACGTGGATTTGGTACTTCAATTTCTTTTTTGTTGCGAGTTCTTTTGTTTTTATGAGCAATTCTTCCGAACAAGTATAGGCTGCGTGTGCAGCAACCGAAGGTTTTACTAATTCATTTGAATATTCGGACGAAGAATTGAGCGAAGAAGTTATTTCAGTTAATTTATTTTTACTAAATGTTCCAAAATCAATTCCAGCCCGGGAAATTATCCCCCTCATGCCAACTTTTGTTGCTGCATCAAAAACCTCTTTCGAATCAAATATGCACATATCTGCAAACGTTGTGGTCCCTGAGCGGACCATTTCGCAGAACGAAAGAAGTGCGGAAGCTTCAATGTCTTTGGGGGATTGTTTTGCTTCAGCAGGCCAGATTTTTTCACTTAGCCACTGCTGGAGGGGGAGATTTTCTCCATAACCCCGAAGGATCGAAAGGGAAACATGGGTATGGGTGTTGACTAGGCCGGGAATAACAATCCTTTTCCGGCCATCAACAACAAATTCCGCTTTTTCTGTTATTGGCGATTTTGAAATTTGAGAAATTAAATTTTCTTCAATAAAAAGATTTCCCTGAAGTGGGCCAGAAGGAGTAAGTATTGTAGCATCTTTTATGAGAATTGACATGGAGAACCTCTATCAAATAATGCCCAGCTCTTGTTTAACATAATTCAAAGTAGCAGGATTTAAACTACAGTGCATTTGATTAGTTTTAGGATAAATTAAAAGGAGACCTTCATTATTCAGATCCTTTATTATCTGTTGAATTTCATCGTGTTTTTCCTGAGGAAAACCCTTGAGGATATTTCTAACTTCGGTATGCTTGCCACCTATGTAACGATGTAGAAATAGTTTAGACAAAATCTTTTTTCTTGGATCTAAATAAACTTCTGGCATAATCTTCACGTATTTATTATGGTTGATATCAATATTGATTTAAACATATATTGAATAGGTATTCAAACAGATACTTTATAAATATTTCTCTTCATGTATTCTAACATGTTAACAGAAATTTTTAAACAGCATTCAATGGCGAAAGTTCTTGAGTATTTGATAGATTTTCCAGAAATAGATTTTTCAAAAGCAGATATAGCAAGAGAATGCAATTTGCAATGGCAAACAGTAAATGAGATATTTCCACTGCTTGAAAGATGGGGCTTTGTAGAAAAAACAAGAAGCATAGGACGGGCGGAGCTCTATAAAGTTAATGAATCAAGCAAAGCACTTATCTACCTCCATAAGTTTGCATTGCAGGTTGCGGCAAAAGAAAATGAAGATATTGCAGAAGAGGGAAACATAGTTCCAAAACCAGCTCAGGGATGAAAACTTCGATCAGCGCCTAATGATTCACAGCCTTTGTCGCATGAACATTCGGAAAATGCAATTCATTTTCATCTAGCATAAGCAGGCCAGGCAATGATTTTCCGCAAAGGTATTCTATCAGAGCTTTTCCAGATAAAGAGACATAGCCAAAATATTTTTTGTCGATTCCTAGCTTTTCAATAGCTGCTATCGTATGGCCTCCTCCTAGCAGGGAAAAAGCATCGCAATCAGCAACTGCCTTTAGCAAGGCTTTTGTGCCTTTTGAAAAATCCTCAAGTTCATAGACTCCTGCCGGGCCATTCATAACAATACAGGAAGATTTGCTAATTTTTTCAACATAAGCAGCAATGGTTTTCTCGCCGATATCCCAGATCTGGCCTTTTTCTATCTTATCAGAGTCACATTCTTCCCGTTTCATATCAATTGAAAGCCCAACATCAACAGGTAGGATTATCTGGCCACCGAACTGCTCAAGGAGCGCTTTTGCATCAGGAACATGCGTGAGAAGGCCTGAATTTTTTAAATAATCATAAGAGCCGCCTACGGAATATCCTTTTGCATAAAGAAGTAGGACTGAAAGTGCGCCGGTAACAAGGACTTCACGGGCGCGCCGGTCGCTGAGCCATTTTTTCATAACAGCAAATGAATCATCCACTTTCGATCCGCCGAAAATAAACGTTACATCGTGGCTGTGGCGGACTTTTGAAACCGCCTCGATCTCAGACGCAAGGATATCGCCTGCAAAACAGGGGAGTTTTTTCGAAAAGCCGACTACGCTCGAGTGGTTTCGGTGCGCAACTGAAAGCGCATCAATAACATAGTAATCAGCTAAAGGCGCAAGGTGGGCAACCAGCTCATTTTCAACATCGTGGCTGTGGTGGGTTTCGCAGTGCAGGAAACGGACGTTGTCCAGTACCAGTACCTCACCATTTTTCAGGCCGGCTATTGCCTTTTTGGCTTTTTCGCCAATTACATCATCAACAAAATGGACATCGTGCCTTAAGATATCATGAAGCAATTTGGCGTGCTGCTCGAGGCTTATGAAGTCTGGGTGGCCATCGCGGCCCTGATGAGATAAAACAACTACTTTTGCACCCCGGTGGCTAAGTTCATGAATAGTTTTGGCATGAGCATAAATCCGGCTGCTTGCGGTTATTTTTCCATTTTCAACAGGAGAATTCAGATCAACACGTACAAAAATTGTTTTTCCAGAAACATCGTAGTTAAGGATTTTCCTCATCAGAATCACTAGTTGGGTCAGCAACGCCAACTGTGCCAGCAGTTTCGCCAGCTTCAGTTTTTTGTTTGCTATCTTCTGTTTGTTCGCCGCCTTTTGTTTTTCCGGTTTTTTCTGTTTCGTTTTTTTCCGGTTTCTTTCCCCAAGATGCTTTTGTCGGGCATTTGGGGTCAATGCACATCGTAAATGGCCTGGCCTTTGCCCGCTTTACAAACACGGTTGGCTTGTTACAGGTGGCGCAGAGCTTTTCGGTAACCTTAACAAAAGCACCGCCAGGAAGCGGATATGCGTTCCTGCAATCAGGATATCCAGAGCAACCAATAAATTGCTTTCCAAAGCGCATCCGGATTATCCGAAGCTGCTTTCCGCACTTATCGCAAGTACCAACTAAACGCTCCTTATCCTCAGTATTTTTAAGAGCATCCAGCAAATCGGTCCCGATTTTCGCTTCGTTTTTCTTCCACTTATCCAAAATTTGGATGAGTATTTCTTTCCCTTCCTTAACTACTTCATCCTTGTTGACTTTGCCTTCCTGGATCCCTTCCATCTCATCTTCTATCTTTCTTGTTAAGTTTTCATCTAGGATTTCAGGGGCGTATTTCATCAGGACATCGCAAACCTTAATCCCAAAATCGCTGATTTCGAGTGATGAGGTGCCTTGGGCATATCCCCTTTTTACAAGGGTATCGACAATTACCGATCGGGTTGACTTGGTGCCAAGGTGGCGATCTTCCAGTTCGGAAACAATAGATGCCTGGGTGTATCTTTTCGGAGGCTTGGTTTCTTTCCTTTCTTTTTTCTTATCATTTAAGCTATGCTTTTCGCCTACCTTAAACGGCGGAAGCTCAGTGTCTTCCTGAGTGTAATAGTCCCCGTAAAATTCTACCCAGCCCTTATCCTTCAGCCGGCTTCCTGACGCAGCGTATAGCTGGCCATTTGAATCTGCTTCCACGCGCATCCGCTCGCGAGTTGCCTTTGGGGCAAATGAGGAAAGGAACCTTCGGACTATTAAATCATAAAGATTTTTTTCCGGTCCTGCTGCCGATGAATGCAAGCCAGTAGGATGGATTGCCGGATGCGCAGGATCCTCTTTCTTTCCCTGTACAGGGGTAAACCACTTATTTTGCGTTAATTTTTTGACAAGGGACGAGTAGTCGGTGGTTTTGCCCAGATCTGCAAGTATTGCCTTTACATTTATTGAATCGGGAATTTTTTGCGAAGAGGTTCTTGGATAGGTAATTACTGATGCTTCATATAAGTTTTGCGCAATTTCCATAACCCTGCTTGGCGAGTATTTGAATAGCCTATACGCCTCCATCTGCAGCGAAGTTAAGTCAAAATTTGATGGCGTCGGAACATCCTGTTCTTTCTTTTCGACACTTTTGATTTCAGCTTTGCCATTTGTTTTTTCATATGCAGAGTCAGCATCTGGTTCGTGATCGAACCTGCCGTTTTTGTGCATAAATTCTATTTCGTTAATTTTTGCGCTGATTTCCCAATAGGGAGTTGGAACAAATGCGCGGATTTCCTTTTCCAAAGTAGCCAAAACTTCAAGTGCCGGACCCTGAACTCTTCCAATAGACAGAACCCGATACCTTGAGGCCGCCCGAAGCGAACTCATAAGTGCCCGGCTTAAGTTGATACCATAATACCAGTCCAAAATATGCCTTGTTTCACCGGCGTAGGCATTATTATAATCGAAATCGCCGCGCTTCTCGTATGCCTCGGCAAGGTCGCTCTTGGTTAAAGCGGAAAATTTCATCCTGCTTCCTTCTTTTATGGTAGTGGCAAATCTAAAGACATTATAGGCGATCGTGCTTCCTTCAACATCATAGTCGCAAGCTGAAACAAAATGATCTGCCTTTCGCCCCAATTTTTGGAGAAGCTCGATATATGGCTTGGTATAGGCAGCAATCTTTGGATTTGCCTTATATGCAGGAACCCATTCAATGTCAAAAGAAGGGTAACCGCTGCCTTTTTGCTTTTCAACTAACGTAAAAACGTGCCCTACGGCCGGGGCGACAAATATTTCTTCTCCATCGCGCTCTAATTCGTAATAGCTAATGCCGCCATGGACTTTCTTCTCGACCTTATCCGAGATAGCGTGCGCAATTTTTTCCGCTACTTTTGGCTTTTCTGCTACGATTAGTTCCATAGTTCAATCAATCCAAATTTGTTCGCCGATTATTTGCTAAGCGATAAAATCTTACTTTGAGTTAAAAGATTAAGGTATAAATAGTTGCTCCCAAGGCAAAAAAACAGAGAACTGGGGATAAGTCAAAATATTTCTACGGTGTTTTCAGGAGTAAAAAGAGCCTCAATTGCCTTTCGGAATTCGCTCATATTAGGAAATCTCATATTGGGAATGCGCGAAGTTGCCCGCTTAAGCATAGCTGTGAGTGACTCGGAAACTCTTGCAGTTATTTGGATAGCTCCGGAAGAAGGGGATTGTGGACAGAATATTTGATCCAAAACTTCACCAATAACTATCCCAAGTGTATATACATCGGTGCGTTCATCAATAATCCCATTAGACAGGCATTGCTCTGGAGCCATATAACGGTCACTGCCAGAAGTGTGCAGACCAATACCAAAATTCAATGACTGATCTAAAAACCTGCAAAGTCCAAAGTCGATAAGGCGAATATCGCTTTCCGAATAGGAAGCAACAAGGATATTTGCGGGTTTGAGATCGGCATGAATAATACCTTGCGAGTGGCTATGTTCCAAAGCTTTTGCAACTGCAATAAGAACAGGACGAGCATCCTGCATCCTCGCGGGCCAGGATGGGGAGCAGAAATCGAAAAAGTCTGCGAACGTTTTTGCAGGAAAAAACTCTTGGACCATAAAAGAACCAAAATCTGCATAGCCAGAATAGACAAATCGAACTAAATTAGGATGATGGAGCATGGAATTTGCTAAAATTTCCCTCCTAAAAGCATTAGATGGAAATGATCCAGGTGCACCTTCAGCAATTAAGGTCTTAACTACTATTTTTGAGCCTGTGGCAATATCAGTGGCTGCATAAATCATGCCAAAACCACCCACAGCCAATCTCTCGCCAATACGGAACCGATTATCCAGCAGTTTTCCGGAAAAAGGTGAAGCCTGCGGACCAACAGGGGCCGTTAACACCCCACCAACACGTCTCATCATAGCACACTAGTGGTAAAAACTATTTAAAAATGAATCGATATTTAGAAAAAATGACCGAGGAGCTACTTATAAAATATTCCATTGACAATTACTTTCATGAATGAATACGAGAAGTTATTAGGCAATATATATTCCAACCTTCCGGAAAAGGTAACCACTACTGAGCGGTTTGAAGTCCCGAAATTTGAGTTTTTCACAGAAGGAAACAAAACCATAATCAAAAACTTCAAATCAGTTTGTGACAAAATAAGGCGTGACCAGGAATCAGTTTGCAAATATTTTTCAAAGGAACTCGCAGTGCCAGTAGGTGTTCAGGGCGAGCGGCTCATCCTCCAAAGAAAACTCATGGGAGATATTATAAACAAGAAACTCGAGGAATTTGTGCTCAAATTTGTCATGTGCAGGCAATGCAACAAACCAGATACGCACATGCAGGAAGCGAGCCACGGGCTAAAACAGCTGGTTTGTGAAAGTTGCGGCGCGCGCAGATCGATAAGGTGATATGTTGGCATTGACCGCTTTGGCGGTCAATTATAAAAAAATGGTGATTTTTTTTATGGCTTATATTAGTAAAGGACCAAAACCCGGCGGTGGAAGCGGTCAACCGTTCAACAAGGAAGAAGAACGAAGAAGAATGAGGCTTCCAAAAGAAGGCGAAGTAATGGGCATTGTTATGGGACTAATGGGCGGGTCCCGAATGAAAGTTGCCTGCAAAGATGGGAAAGAACGGATGTGCAGGATCCCTGGAAAGTTAAGGAACAAAATCTGGGTTAAAGATGGCGATGTTGTAATTGTCAAGCCATGGGAAATACAGGGCGAGATTAAGGGAGATATAATCTGGAGATACTTCCCGCTACAGGCCAAAATACTCAAGGAAGAAGGGCACATATAAATCTCATTCTCGAAAGATACTTATGACAAAAAAGCATAGCTTTTTTGACTATCATGAATAAATTCACGATATGGCCAGATCCATATCAAAAAGAAAAAAACCTTCCAAAGACGACTTTCAGCTAAAGGAACGGTTCAAGACTGAAAGCGAGGTTTTTGACCGCCAGACGCTTATTGTACTTTCAAAAATCATAAAAAAAGGAATTTTGCAAAGTGTTGATTATCCGATTTCTACAGGAAAGGAAGCCAATGTCTTTCGCGCAACAACCAATGATGGGACTTTTGTAGCGGTGAAGATCTACAAGAGGGAAACATCCCCATTTGCAAGAAAAGACGAATATTTGTATGCTGATCCGCGGTTTGAAAAAATAAAACACAACGACCGCGAAATAGTCAGGGCATTTGCAAGAAAGGAATTCAAGAACTTGGAGCTCTGCCAAAAAGGCGGGGTACATGCGCCAAAACCATATTACCTGATTGATAATGTGCTCATCATGGAATTTTTGGGCGAAGGGGAGCTCCCATACCCTACACTTAATGTGATCAAATCAGAAAACCCGGAAAAAGACCTTGAGTTGATACTTGGGGATGTTAAAAAAATGTATAAGGTTGGGCTCGTACATGCGGACTTGAGCGAGTATAACATCATAATGAAGGAAGCGCCGTATTTGATTGATTTTGGCCAGGGAGTAATAACCAGGCACCCGAGCGCAAATCACTTCCTTGAGCGCGATGTTATCACCATACTAAAGTATTTTGGAAAGAAAGGGGTAAGAAAGGATTTGGCCAAAGTGTTAGAATGGATAAAACAAAGCTAAAGGCCAACTAAAGGTGAAATTACCATGGGAAAAGGAATGAAAGAAAGACGGATGAAGATCAAACGACGGATAGAAAAAATAATTTCAAGTAAGATAAGTAACCGGGTTAATAGGAACTTAAAATAAATTGCTTACAGAAGCAGGATTCGAAAAAAGTGAAGGGGTCATTCAATTGGAACTTAAACTTGAATATGAGAATAAAATAAAAAAGATTTTGAAAACGGGAAAGTTCATAAAAGTTAATAATTTTGCGAAACAATAAAGACTTGAATAATTACATTCTTTCCGGGCATTCGATTCCCAGTAAACCCAAGGCATTTTTCAAAACAATGCTCGTTGCCTTTGCAATTGCCAGCCGGGTTCTTCTTACTGATTCATCCGATTCAGCTATTACTGGTGAGTTTGCATAAAAGCTGCTGAATGCCGCTGCAACAGATAATGCATACTGGCAAATATGATGGGGAGCAAGCTCCTTTGAAGATCGAGTTACAATTTCGCCAAAACTAGCAAGATCTTTTAGTAATTTCCTTTCGCTATCGTTGAACTTTATTTCACTGACTTTTTCTTTTTCTTTTGTTTTTGAAAAGATACCGTTGGTTCGGACATAGGCATATTGCATATACGGGCCAGAATCGCCTTCAAGGCTAAGCGCCTCTTCCCACTTGAAAGTAATCCGTTTATCAGAACTTGATTTTAGGAAGGAAAATTTGATTGCACCGATACCGACGATCCTGGCGATATCTTTCTTTTCTTTTTCGCCAACGCCATCGAGCTTAATTTTTTCCATAGTCCTAGACTGTGCCTCAGCTGCCAGTTCATCAGTGGTGAACCCGATCCAGGTCCCTTTTCGGCCAGAGAACTTCTCATCCGGCAATCCAACGTGCTCATAGGAAAGGTGGTGGAGGCATTCTGCTTCCTTGAAATTTAAGGTCCTTAAAACTTCCACGATAACGCGCTGGGGATATTTTTGCTCGACACCAATAACGTTTATTGCGCGGTCGGCATGGGCAAACTGCATCTTTTTGCCTCTAACTGAGCTCTTATAGGCAGTCTTGCCATTTGGCTGCTTGGTAAATTCTTCGTAAAGAAAATCGTTTTTTAACTTCCCGAGTTTCCAAAGGTGGAATATGACATCCTTCCCGGTATAAACTGCAGTCCCATCGCTCCGTATAAGGACTTTTTGGGGGTTGTCCATTTTCCCAAATTCCTCCTCAAATTTAGGGCTTAGCTGGACCACCCAGCAGCCGGTGTTCTTGCCCTCAGTTGCACGTATGACTGAGCCGCTTTGCTTTATCAGATCCATCCCTTCTTCGAAAATGGTCTGGAGGATATCACTTTCAAAAATGAGTACATCATGGTAGATATTGAACATGAAGGCAGTTTCGTATTGGGCAAGCACACATTTTTCAGCCATTGATCTTCCTGCATTTGAAACTTCGTTATTACCTTCTTCCATAAGTTTGAGCACATCACGAACACCATCAACAACGGTTTTGTCATCTTCGAATTTCTTTGCAACTCCAACATATTGCTCGCCTAACCATTGGTCGAATTTTCCATGCGGATTCGAGTCATAATTAAGAAATCCCCAAAGGCTTTGCGCAACTTGCAAACCTAAATCATCAATATAATCCATCCGCTCGACAACATACCCATCAAACTCGAGAATTCTGGCGACCGAGTCACCAAGCAAAGCGTTTCGAAGATGGCCAATGTGCCAGGGCTTGTTTGGGTTTACTGAAGGGAATTCGATCAGGACCTTTCCTTTCTTTTCTGGTTGTTCTTTTTTTGTTTTGCTTTTACCAGCTTTGTCGTTTTTGCTGGTTTTATTGTTTTTACTCGATCCGTAATGGTCTTTTGCTTCGAGAATCTCATTTATTATTGAAGCATAAGCGCGGGGACTTAGGTAAAAATTAACATATGGACCGGTAGATTCAATTTCTTCGATTGTATCAGGCTTTGCTTTTGCCAACTTTGCAGCAAGTTCATGCGCAAGAAGCGCGGGATTTGCTTTTTTTTCTTTAGCAAGAACAAAGGCAATTTTACTAGATAGGTCCCCAACTTTTCCGCCCTCCAAACTCGCCAGTGCATCGTCAAAAGACACATTGGCATTTTTGGAAATTATTTTTGCAAGTTCCTCTTTTATTTCAATGATCATTACATAACACCTTAGTAGAGGGCAAAATTTCATAAATTTTGTCCATGGAGAAATTCAGGAGAATTTCTCCTGTGGTGAACCGAGTTCGCCACGCATCGGAAATCCGATAGGATTTACGATACAAAAACAAATAGTACTAAGAGTGATAATTTTTATACCTTACAAAAGGCAGAGAAAAGGGGTTAGTTTGATTATTTAGGTCGAGGCAAGGTACTCTCAGCATCTTTTGTTATTCGCTCAATTATGCATGCTCTTGGATTAGGGGTATTTTTACATGCGAGGTCATTTTCCCTTTCTTTTTGCAATACTCTGACCCTCCAGTCATTTTTTACACCTCCATCAATACGGGGCAGTTCAACTGCAAGTGCTTGGGTTCTGAAGCTCTCTTTACACCCACCAAGAAATAGACAAACAGATGCAGCTAAGAGTAGAGAAGTTTTTCTATTCATAAAATCAGATAGTTCTATCTTCAAACTATTTAAAAATACATCTTTTGCCACTAAATGAGGGGTTATGCAGTTTCGAATAGGTCAAATTCCCTTATTAAATGATTCTTTTAGCCTCTCGACTTCATCATTAACAATTATCTGGTCCGCACTCTTTATTATAAATCTCCGATCACCACGAACTCTTCCTGCACGGGCGAAAATTGTTCCGTGCATAACTTTTTCAAAATGATCGATTTTGTTTGCGCTAACACTTACAATAAACCTGCCAGAGCTTTCGGAAAACAACAAGGAATCTTCTTTTTTCGTTTCTGCCTTTATTTGGCCAAGGTCAAGTTCGGCCCCAAGCCCAAGGCCAATAACGCACTCTGCAAAAGCAACCGCAAGACCACCGTCAGAAATATCATGGGCTGATTCAACAAGGCCGTCCTCGATCGCATGACATAATCCCTTGTACAATGGAATATGTTCATCTGGATAAATTTGTGGCGGCCGGTTGCCAACCCCATTGAAAAGTTTGTAGAACTCGCTGCCTCCAAGTTCATCACGTGTCTTGCCAAGGACATAGATATAAGAGCCCGAAGTCTTGAATTCCGAACTTACTGCTTTTGAAACATTGTCCATTTTGCCGATAACCGTAACCAAGAGAGTTGGGGGTATCGAGTATTTTTTATCACCAGTATAATAGTCATTTTTCATAGAATCTTTTCCTGAAATTATTGGAATACCGTAGCTCGTAGCACAATCATAAAATGCAATGCATGCGCGTACCAAAGATCCGAGTTTCTGCTCTCCGTCCGGGGTTTTATCTGATTTTATCGGGTCGGGCCAGGAGAAATTATCGAGGCAGGCAAGATAGCCGAACTTGGCACCAACACAGATTGCATTCCGGACTGCCTCATCAAATGCAAGTGAAGCCATTGCATAGCCATCCTGAACATATCTTGGGCAAATTCCGTGAGCTAGCACCAGCCCCTCTTGCGAGTCTGATACTGGCCGGATAACTCCTGCATCAGAAGGCCCGAACATTATCGGCTTAATCACGCTCATTCCTTTAACTTCATGGTCATATCGCCTAATTACGCGCTCCTTGGTAGTAATATTTGGCGAGGATAAAAGTTGATGGAGTATATCGAGCGGATCAAATTCCGGGATTTTTGGTTCTGGATAAGTTAATTTTTTCCATGATGCTTTCAATTTCAGTTGTGGAACTCCTTCATGGAGGAATTTCATATCCAAATAAGCAACCGTAGTGTTGTTGTAAAGCGCGTGGAACTTCTTGTTTTTTGTGAATTTCCCTACGACCGAGACCTCAACTGCAAATGTTGCTGCAATTTCCTTTAACCGGGCCAAACTGCTTTCCTTAACAGCGATAGTCATGCGTTCCTGTGATTCTGAAACAAGTATTTCCCAAGGGTCCAGGCCGGGATATTTGAGCGGGCATTTATCAAGATAAATTTCACATCCACCAGAAAGCTGCGCAAGTTCTCCTATACTTGATGATAAGCCGCCTGCGCCATTATCAGTTATGGCCTCATAAAGCAATTCGTCCCTTGCTGCAATAATAAAATCAAGCATTTTCTTTTGAGTTATAGGGTCTCCAATCTGCACCACGCTTTGAGGAACATGGGCATCGATCTGCATGGATGAAAAAGTAGCCCCGTGGATCCCGTCTTTTCCAATTCTTCCGCCAACCATTACCGCTAAGTATCCAGGTTCAATATGTTTTTCTGATGTCCGATGATGCTTGATTGTTGATGGGAGTATTCCGATTGTTCCGCAATAGACCAGTGGCCTTGCAACAAAGCCATTTTCATAAACTATCGAGCCGTTTATTGTCGGGATCCCCATCTTGTTCCCGCCATGCTCGACGCCAAGGACAACGCCGTCAGAAATTGCCTTTGGATGGATCACTCCTTTTGGAACTTCTTTTTGCGGGGTGTCGGCCCGGCCAAAGCACAAAACATCTATGTTCGCGATCGGATTCGCACCCATACCGGTGCCAAGAACATCCCGCTGAACTCCGAGAACGCCGGTTAAGGCACCACCATACGGATCGAGCGCAGAGGGCGCGTTGTGGGTCTCGACTTTTATCGCGATGTCAAATTCGGGATTGAATTTTATTATTCCGCCATTGTCCTTGAACACGCTAATAACGTAGGGTTTTTTGATCTGATCAGTCGCACCTTTTATGAAGGTCTTGAAAAGCGAATTTATCGGGTGCAATTCCCCGTCTTCATCGTATTTTATCAGCGCATTGAAAATCTTGTGCTTGCAATGCTCACTCCAGGTCTGGGCGAGTGCTTCAAGCTCGACATCTGTAATATGATTATCCAGACCAAATTTCTTGCGCTCCGCAAGCACGGTGTCCTTACGTAAATAATACTTGATTTCTTTCATCTCATCAAGAGAAAGCGCAAGAAGCCGCTCTTTTGCAAGTGTAGCAAGCCGCGCATCGCTGGCATTAAGGCTGAACGTTTCGACGTTCGGGGTTTTGGGAATATGGACAATTGGTAAATAGGGCTGGACTTCTGATCCTGGAGCATAAACATTGTGCTTTTCTACTAATGGATTGGAAACCATGGTAGCAATCCGCTCGCATAAAAATTCGTCAACAAAATTATTTGAGCCCGGGTTAGGGTTATTTGGTCTAATCACGAAAATTCTCGAGTAATAAACCTGGACATCTTTTCCGAGCCGGTCTTTTATGGCCTCGGTTGCGGTTTTTCCAACATTATCGGTTACTCCAGGAAGCATACCAATCTCAAGCCGCCACTGCTCACCAAAAAGTGGTTCCCTAAAAGAATAATCATGGACAACTAAATCGCAGAAAACTTCTTTTGCAAGGATTTCCATCTCTTCATCAGAAAGCCGATCAGAAAAGTTGTAAACGTCTATAAATTTGCAATTAGCCTTGATTCCGAAGGCGGCTGCGATTCGCTGTGCAAGCTGATCGCCCTGGACATCTTTCAGGCCGTTTTTTATTGCAATTTCCAGTCTTTGCTCCATCTTAAATCCCCGCAAAATATGATGAATGTATATTCAGAAAATGTTTATATAGGAGATAGGCAGCTGAGAAAGAAGTTACCTAAGCTCCAGGGTTTTTGTCTTTCCATTTGGTAATATCTGGAGAAACTCATCAGAATGTACGCCAAAGCGTTTAGAGAGCGATTTTGCAATCGCGCCTTTGTCCTTTCCGCTCAATGTTGGCACAATAGAAAGGTCTTTTTCAAGCTTGGTTTTGGAGAGTGCTGGAACGATTTCAATAGTTCCCTTTGAGCCAATTCCGATCCTGAGCATTAGTTTTGTTGCCCTAAACCACTGCCGCTCACCAGTTATTGCAAAGGCACCAGCTGCAATAAATCCGCCGGGGGAGTGTTTAGACACCTGCTCAGGCTTAACACAATAAACATCAACAGATGCATTGCCATTTTTCCAAGCGTTTGAGAAGCAGGCTGCAAACTGGGCAGCTTCTAGTTTTTCCTGTTCGCTCGCCTCAGCACCACCCTTAACTATTAGAGCGCTTGCACCTTGAATATCAGCATGAAAGAAAAGATCGTTTTGATCGGTGTGTTTTGAAAATAACTGATCATTTTGCTGGGCATTTCTTCCTCCAATCATTAGTTTCCCTTCGCCGGTTGAGGCAAAATGGAATTTTTCATACCAAGAACGCTCGCGCTTCATTTTTATTTGTTTTTTGTTTTTATCGCTTTTTGATGCAGCAGCCATCTCTTTTTTTGTCTCTTCAATTGCTTTTTTTACCCCTTCTGTTTTTTCGCGGGACTCTTTCGCAAGCTGGTAGTAGTGAGCGGCATTTTCGTGGACGGACTTGTTGTAGAAGAGAGTGAGGTTCATAGAATCAACAAAAATTATTTCTTACCATAACGAGCCAAAAGTTTTACAACCAGATTCTCTAATGGTGGAATATCTTCCTTAACTGTATTCCATAATACAGTCAAATCGACGCCAAAATATTCATGAATGAGCTTATCTCTCATTCCGATCATTAATTTCCAGGGAATATTTTTGTTTTGTTGTTTAATGTCCTCAGGAATATTCTTGGATGCTTCACCAATTATTTCAAGAGCGCGTATAACTGCGTATATAGTCTTATGATCTTCACGGAAATCTTCAAAATCCATGCCTTGAATAAATTCGTTTATTTTTTGAATAGAAACTAAAATGTCTTGCAAAGAATCTTGAAAATTGCCTTTCACAGATAAACAACCTCATTTAGAATTACTTTTCCCAAAAAAGGCTTTAATGAGGTCTTCATAACCAGATCGACCTTTACACCAGTTATAGAAGTAAGATATTCTTCTAGTTCCAAAAATTTGAATAGACCAGGTGTTTTTTCAAATTCCACCAGAATATCAACATCACTTAGATTAGTTTGTTCATTCCTAACGTATGATCCAAAAATACCTAAGGATTTGACGGCAAAATTCTTTTTGACTGCTGCTAAGGAAGATCGAAGTTTCTTCTCAATTTCTTCTCTTTTTTGCATAGTAAAATATAGTGATCGCAAGTTTAAAAGTATATCGAAAAGGGCCTAATTAATATATTTAATTGAGAGTATCCATAACTTATCTTGGTGTAAGAATGAAGACTGCTGAGACCTTGAAAAAAGAATTCATAAATCGTATTTTAGATGCAGAAAAACGAGTCAGAAAAGGAAGCAAAATATCTTTTAAATCAGTAAAACAAAGGTCTGCTCATTTAAAAAAAGCTAAGAATAGTGAAACATAGAAAGAGGAACATCATGAGAATTCGCTCGATAGATGTTTTCAGGGGATTTAGCATAGTACTCATGGTTTTCTTCAGCCTAATTTTAAGAATCGGAAAACTACCAGATATTTTAGTCCATAATATCTCTGGTTCGCTACATTTTGGGGATTTTGTGCTTCCAATGTTCCTTTTCGCAAGCGGAATTTCACTGGTTTTTTTCAATAACAGAAGGAAAAACTTATCAAAAACAGATTATGCACTGGACGTTGCTGAAAAATTCGGCAAACTGGTTCTGATATCGGCATTACTCTCAGTTTTTTCAGCAGGAGATTTTCTTGGAATGGACGAAGTTATGCTAAATGCTTTATTGTTCATACCTGCTGTGATTCTATTAACAATAAGTGAAGTGGTACTAGGAATCTTGTGTGTTTTGATTTTTGGAATTTACTTTGCTTTGATGGCAAGTTCGAACCTCCCTGATTTTAGTCTTCATTATCTGGGAGGTTATACTGCAGCATTTTTCTACCTGCCAGTAATGCTTGGCGGAGTAATTGTTGGGAAAAGAATTTTGAATGGGCAGGGTCTTCATCTGTTGCTACTGGCAACAGCCATCATCAGCGCAGCCTTATTTGCACTGATCATCCCGGACAAAATGAATGCCACTCCGACTTTTATGGCATTATCAGTTTTTGTTTCATTGGCATTTTTCATTATAGTAGACTGGTTGCTAAAGAAACAGGAAAAGAATCCGATTTGGAATCATTTAGAATATCTCGGCAAGGACCCGATAAGATATTGGGTATTGATGTTTGTTGTTCTGATAATCCCAATTAGTTTATACGCTATAAGCTTGAATAGAAAATTACCATTGGATCTAGGATGGGAAGTTTCGCTGATAATCGGATTGCTGTGCGTTCCGTTCCTTTACGTAATTTCAAAAGGAGTAGACCGGATTAAAGTTAAAATAACGAAAAGGTGAATATGTGAAAAATTTGAAAAAGTTTTCTGAATTGGAATTAGCAAATTCCAATAAGATGGCAGATGACAAAAAAGAATATCTTGAGTATGAAAGCGTTCCTGCGGATTTTTATGATAATGAATTGAAAAACGCAAACCCCCTAACGCGCTACTATCATGATAATAGATACGAAAAAATACGGAAGTTCATAAGCGCAAGATACAAAAATGGAAACAGGATTCTTGATATTGGAAGCGGAAGTTCAAGCTGGAATACATCGAAATTACCTGTTACTGCAGTGGATGTGAATGAAGGAATGCTCAACTACGGGCAGGAAAAGGGATACATAAAAGATGCAATAGTTCATGATCTTAAAAGCAAATTGCCCCTAGGCGATAAGAGTTTTGATTTTGCAGTAATATCCGAGGTTTTGGAGCATCTTGAAGATCCGGCAAAAGAGATTGGAGAAGCATTTCGAGTACTTAAGGAAGGTGGATTTCTGATAATTACTGTGCCATTAGATACGCCGCTAAGCCCCTGGCAGGTTCTTTTTGAAATAGGATGCTTCATAAGAGGGGATCTTCTTGGAAATCAATATTTCAAAAACCGATGCGGACATATTCAGCATTTTTCGGTTGAGAGCATAAGCGGAATTTTAGAAAAAAACGGGTTTGTGATTGTTGAGAAAAACATTGGCTTGCTTAATATCGGGATAATAGCTCAGAGAAGCGAAAATAGAAAAGTAAAAAGACGGTAATTATCCTAAAAGAGTAGAAATTAATTAACTTTGAAGTATTGTTTTTGTGATTTTATGGATTACTTTATTCATCCTACTGCGGAAGTTTCTCCGAAAAGCAAAATAGGACAAGGGACAAAAATCTGGCATTATTCGCAGATTCGTGAAAATGTTGAAATAGGTCAGAATTGCATAATCGGAAAGAACGTCTACATTGACAATAGAGTAACGATAGGGGATAATTGTAAAATTCAAAATAATTCCAATATCTATGGCAATGCAATCATAGAAGAAGGAGTATTTATTGGTCCTAACTCGATCTTAACTAATGATAAAAATCCCAGAGCTATAAGTCTTAATGGACATCTTAAAAATGCGGAAGATTGGGCAAAAGGATTGATAGTGATTAGAAAAGGAGCATCATTAGGTGCGGCTACAGTAGTTTTACCAGATATTGAAATAGGTAAATATGCAATGATAGGGGCAGGCAGTTTAGTATCGAAGAACATAGCTCCATTTTCATTAGCTTATGGAAATCCCGTAGAAATAAAAGGCAAAGTAGATAAATCAGGAAAAATTACGGAGCGAGAATCATGATTCCTATTGCAAAACCGCTAATTGGAAATGAAGAAAAAGAAGCAGTGCTTAAAGTTTTAGAAAGCGGCATTTTGACGGGCGGGGAAATAGTTGAGGAATTTGAAAAAAGATTAGCAAAATATTGCGGCTATAAATATGGGATTGCGGTGAACAGCGGCACAGCGGCACTTCATATATCGTGCGCAGCTCTGGGCATTAAAAACGGAGATAAGGTCATTGTTCCGGATTTTACTTTCATTGCAACTGCAAATGCAGCCCAGTATGTAGGAGCAAAACCTATATTTGCAGAAGTAGATGAAAAAACATTCAACATAGATGCCAAAAACTTAAAAGAAACTGCAAAAGCAATAATACCTGTTTCACTTTATGGCCAGGCATACAATGTTGATGAGGTCAAAGAATTTGCGAAGAAAAACTCAATGCACATAATAAGTGATAACTGTCAGGCAGTCGGAACAAAGTGGAAAGGAAAGAGAAATTTTTCAGATGATTGTGCGGTTCTATCATTTTATCCAACTAAAAATATTACAACTGCTGAAGGTGGAGCAGTACTAACAGATAGTGAAGAAATCGCAGGAGAATGCAGACTTTGGCGCAATATAGGTCAGAAAAAACCTTTTGAATACATCCACCTAGGGCATAATTTTAGGATGAGTTCGATTCATGCAGCAATAGGCATAGAACAATTAAAGAAAATTGACCGATTTATTTCCCTGAGAATAAAAAATGCCAAATTAATTAACGAGTATCTTGACGGAATAAAGAATATAACTATTCCATATACAGATCAAAATGCGATCCATACTTACAACCAATATACCATTAAGATAAAAAACGGAAAACGAGATGCTCTCAAAGCATTTCTTGCAAAAAATTCCATAGCAACTGCCATATATTATCCGAAACCACTTAGCCAGCTCTCAGTGTTCTCAGATAGCAGAAAAAACCACAATACAATTGCTAAAAAATTATCTGAAGAAGTTTTATCTGTTCCAATACATCCCTCTATTACAGAAGAGAATATTTTAGTTATAGCAGAAAAAATCAAAAAATTCATGAGCTGATAATTTGGATGTTCTTATAGTTGGATGCGGAGCGATGGGCAGGAATCACGTGAGAGTATTTAGTGAGCTCCCAGAAGTTAAGAATATTTTTGCGGTTGATATTTCGGCTGAAACACTCAAGTCAGTAGCTCAGTTTCAGAAAGTAACAACATTTTCCAATCTGGAAAGTGCTTTGGATAAAAAGCCAGACTGCGCAGTGCTTGCAGTTCCCACGCGTTTGCATTATGAAATTGGCACTGTTCTACTCAATCACAAAATTCCGCTGCTTGTTGAAAAACCAATTACTGAGAATGTTAGAGATGGCTTAAGTTTGATAGAAATGGCAAGGGCGAAAAAAGTTCCATTGCTTATAGGACACACCGAAAGATTTAATCCGGCAGTTGTAGAACTTAAGAAAAATATTCATCTTCTAGGTGAGGTCATTTATGCATCAGCTCATCGTTTTGGTGTGCCTGCAGAACGAGATGTAGGGTCATCCTTCATTGACCAGGCAGTTCATGATTTGGATGTTATTTCTTTTCTTTGTGGTCAAAAACCCAAATACGTTTTTGCATTAGAGCGCAAAATAATTGATAAGAAAAATAATGACCTTTGCACTGCGATTTTTGAATACGACTCATTTACAGTCACAATAGAAGCAAATAGAGTAACTCCAATTAAAACTCGGGAGCTTATTCTGCTGGGAATCAAAGGAACTGCAAAATTGGATTATATTAACCAGGAGCTTTCGGCATTCTTAGCAGCAAATGGGCAGAGGAAATATGAAAGCTTTGACCAAATGCTGATGACTGCAGGCAAAGGCACGGAAATAAAACCATATTTTGTAAAAGCTGAGCCTTTGAAAATTGAAGCAGAACATTTTCTCAGATGTGTTGATGGAAAGCAGCCAGTAGTTTCGGGTGAAGAGGCAGTTGCTGCAGTAGCTGCAATCGTAGCAGGCCAATTATCTAATAAGAACGGCAAAAGAGAAAAGATAAATTATCAGGTTGACTTTTGAACTTCGTAAATAGAAACTTCTTCATCGGTATAAAGTTGATTGAAGTTCGCTAAAAAGAAAGATTCATTTTGTTCCATACTCTTGTAAAAAATAATATAACTTATATTATAATAGGAAAATCTGTTTTTTACTGCTTTTGCAAGATCTGTATCGGATAAATTCAATCCCTCAAAGCTATTTTTTTCAATGCACATCATCAAGGCATCGCCTCTCACATAAGGCAACATAAATCTGCCCATAATGGGATCAATTGCAATTTCCCTAACAAAAGCACGGGTATCTAGAGTATGTGAAACATAACCGTCAATTATCGGCTTTTTGTGAAGTAATGCATATTTGAATATTATTGGCTGATAAGACAAGGGCACATCAAGGACGATACCATCTCGTCTAAATAATTGCGAAAGATTCGAATCAGGAGTTTTCATGAAGATGGGAACGGAATAAAGGTCTACCAAAAGAATTGCAAATAGTACAACTAGGACTAGAGAAAATTTTTTCATTTGATTTTTAAAGAATCTAGTTTTCAATTCTTTAAATAATAAGGCAGTTAAGAGAAGTGCGATAAGGAAGAACATTACATAAAATCTGGACATAACGTGAAAGATAGTAAAGATGGGAGAGTAGTAAAAGACGGAAAAGGGTAATGGTATATCGGTTATAATTCCATTTACCTTTAAGACCGGACCAAGCATAAGGGCAAAATAAAATCCAAAATTATAGATAAAAACATCAATAAAGTTGATAGGCTGAGTTGCATAATGCCAGAGAATATATAGGATGGAAAAGATTAGTATTATTCCAATATAAGAAGTTGCTGCCCAAGGATTTTCATATTCCTGTGCAAGAATCATTTCGTAAAAACCTAAAGTTATATCCCCCCAAAGTGGATGCAAGAGAGAAGGGACCACAAAGGATGCAAGATCTGAGGAATATTGGGTTATTTCTCCTGCACCGATACCATAATTTCCCCCTTGTGTGATATGAGGGAAAAGATAAAGGGTGCTCAAAAATAAAAAAATAGACGCCCCTGGCAGCGAACGGAAAAACAAACTTTTCAATATCTCAAAATTACATCGGTATTTGTCTTTATAGTAGTAAAATGCTATCGAGAGTAGAAGTAGGATTGAAAATAGAAAATAATAGATGGTACTGAAAACCATTAGCGTCAAACTGAGGAAAAATGCATAATTACATTCTGCTCCTTTACTATCAAGGTATCTAAGAAAGTAATAGAACGTTAGGGGAATTGTAAATACGGGCAAGAGATTGTATTCTATACTCTGCATGAAAATGTAAGGGCTAACACCATAGAAAAAACCCAAAACAAAAGAAATTTCGCGCTCCTTAGTTAGATATTCGAGAAATTTATATGCACAGAATGAGCCTAAAATCATATAGAGCAAAAAAAGAATATTATAACCAGCAAACTCTCCAAAAAACATTTGCAGAGGCACTGACACAAGTATACCAATCAAATTATCCATCCCAGCATATTGGCACAACTCATGAGGGTAAAAATAGGCATTAGAACAGAATGGATTTTTCAATTCAAAAAGACTGGTTTTGAATCCTTGAATTAAATAAAGAGCTCCCCAGACGTCCGCATTAACGTACTTATAACTAAAAGGAAGATGGGAAGTTAGTTTAGAAATTAGAGGAAAGTTAAAAGCTAGCACTAATAGAATCATCAGGCCAAATACGTATATATCTTTAGAAAAGATTTTTTTAAAAATCTCAAGTGTCATGTTTTTTCTCCCTTTTGCGACCCTTGATTGCTTCTAAAAACATGGAAAACCCATCTTTGAATACATTAATTTTTGAATTACTGCGATAATAGGTATAATTCACCGGAATTTCGACTATTTTATAGTTCTGTTTTTTTGTATAAATACAAATTTGAGTTTGTAAGAAGGGAGTATCGGAAGATAGAAGAGAATTAAAATCCTCATACATGGCTTTAGAAAAAAAATGAGTGCCTTGGGTATCCCCTACCCCTAAATCAAATAACAGATTTACTATGATATTGAATGCCTTTGAGAACACGCGCCGCGTAATCGGGATGTTCAGTTTAGACTTTTTGTGAGCCTTCGAACCAATAATTAGTGCATTTTTAGTTCTCAAATATTCATCTATTGACTCTTGGATTATTTTAAATCCAAAAGGAAAATCAATGCCGCAGATAAATACATGGGATAAAGTAACATTTTCAAGAGCAAGTCTGATTCCTGCACCTATGCCCTTTGTTTTAGTAAAAAAATATTTGAGTTTGTTTTTTTTAGATAAGTTTCTTACTAGTTCTTGCTCTTTAGGAGAACTTGCATTATCTCCGATTATTATCTCGTATTTTGAAATATTCTTATTGTTTTGAAGGTATTTAATTAGATAATAGTAAATTTTTTTAAATGCTAAAAAATCATTATGAATGGGTATTACAATTGCTAGATCGATGGAGGTATTTTTTCTCATTTTATCATCTTCTGGAGCATTCTAATTTTGTATTGCACATCAGTATAAAGATAAATTCTGATTTGCTGCATATATCATTTTAAACTTGCTAAGTGAGATGTTCAAGTGAGGTTATTATAGCTATGGCTCTTGAACGAAATATTTCAATAAAACTAATTTATCTACTTGATAACTTAATACCTCCAATAATACGCGATTCAAAAATATTTATGTACCCTCTTATGTGGATAGTCTTTGGAAAAAAAGTTCACACATTCATTGATTTTAAGGAAAAGGCGCATTTGCTTTCAGAAAGAGAATTCGCCGAGGTCTATGAAAATGTTAGTGATGTTAATCTAAAGCGAGAAACAGACCTTAATAGAGGGTGCTTTAGCAAAATCTTGGACTCTGTTAAAGGCAATAGCGTATTGGATATAGGAGCTGGAAAATGCGTTCTCGCTGCTGAAATTAATAAGATGGGCAAATCAGTTACTGCTGCAGATATAGTAATTAGCAACGAGATTAAAGAAAAATTTCCTACCTTGATATTCAAAGAAGCAAATGTTGAACAAATGCCATTTAAGGATAAAGTATTCGATACAGTTGTTTGTACACATACATTAGAACATGTAAGGAACTTAGCAAATGCAATAAAAGAACTGCGCAGAGTATGTAAAAAAAGATTAATTGTAGTGGTACCTAAACAAAGACATTATAGATATACATTTGATCTGCACCTTAATTTTTTCCCTTATGAAAGCGCTTTATTGACAGTTATGGACAATAAAGAAGGGCAATGCAGAGTAGTTGAAGGAGATTTATTTTATATTGAGGATTTGGAAAAATAGCTCAAGAAATTAATGTAATTTAAGTCTTAGTAGGTCAAAAACATAATTAATAATTTCTAAAGAGCCTAATTTTGTTTCCCCCCAAGCACGATCTCTGAAAATATAAGCGACCTCATTTATCTTAATTTCTGGATTGTCTGCCAGAATATTTAGAAGAATTTTATAGCCTTTAGTTCGAAAGTGGGTTTTTTGAAAAATAGATTTCCTAATTGCAAAGAATCCACTTAGAGGATCGGAAAGAGTCATTCCAAGAAAAATTCGCGCAATATAATCTGCACCTTTGGATAGGAACTTTCTGTGAAAAGGCCAATGTTCAACACTTCCGCCTTCTATAAGGCGGCTACCCACTGCAAGATCGCAGGTCTTCAACTTTGACAAAAGCAATGGAACGGTTTCCGGAGGATGGGACAAATCCCCGTCCATAACTACGATAATATTGCCCTTGGATGCATTTACTCCAGCAACAATGGCACCAGTAAGCCCGTCTTTCTTTTTCCTTCGAACTAACCGAACATTCGAAATAGATTTGGAAATCTTGTCGACGGCATCAGCAGTTCCATCAGGAGAATTATCATCAACGAAAATTATTTCGTAATCTTCTTTTGCTTCTTCCAGACATTTTCTGAGCCTCGAAATTATGGGTTTGACATTGCCTGCTTCATTATAAGTAGGGATGATGATCGAGAACATCTAATCAACTTTGTATACTTGTATTAGTGAACGATTATAAACAACAGTAGCATTTGGAAGTTTTAAATCGTTAAAGCCAAACACTGCAATATATTCGAATTTAGAGAGATTAGTATCTTTTCTAAATCGTGCATCAGGGCTAGTGAACATATGTTCAAAAGAACCATTGATGATCGGATAATCGCCACGATGATAATCGTTTATGAAATCATTTTCTTCTTTGAGACTAAAATTATCACGAAGCATAACCCAGCCAAAATCCAGGGAATGCCCGAGCGAGCGCCGTTCATCAAGGATCTTATAAGAAAATACGCCCGGGGCATAGAGGCCAAAGATGCCCACATTTTTTTTCCCTGAAAGGAAAAGACCGGCCTCTCTTTCCGGAGAATAAATAGCATGTGCCTCTGAATATAGCGACAAAGTAAGATATAGCGTTGAGATAAGGATCAATGAGAAAACTATTACAAAAAATAAGTCAAGCTTCTCCACTCCTTCAAATTTTATCAAAGCCAAGGCAGCAAAATAACCAATAGCAGGCATTACCGGAAGGTAATACCAAACCATAGTATAGCCAAACAAAAAAGGGAAAATAGATAGACCATACCAGAACGTCATGAAAAGGTTGTTTTTCCAGTTATTAATGAGACCCAGAAAGGATAGTACAAACCACATACCAAGAGAGGGCAGCAGGGCGTATAAAGAACTGGCATACTTAGAAACATCAGTTAAGCCAGTTCCCTCTGCAAGATAACCAAGGGCGGCTATCTTGACATCCCCTCCCAAACCGGCCTGGGTAAGTAAAAATGATTGGATAAGGAAGGCGATTGGAACGGCTAGCAAAGAAAGCAAAAATAAGGGTTTCTGGAGGGTTTTTTTGTCGTTTAGGTAAAAATAAACTAACGCCATCAAGGGAATGAAAAGTGCGAGCAGGAATTTGGAAAAGAATGCTGCAAAAGCAAAAATAGCGGCTGCAATAAAGCGGCGGTCATCAAATCTTTTCTCAGTATAAAAATATAGTGAAAGGCAGATAAAAAAGAAAAGCATGGAATCGGTAAGTACAGAAAGATTAGAGTAAATAGAAGTTAACGAGAATAAAAAAATAACTATTGAAAAAAATGCGATGTTCTTATTTAACCCAATATTCCGCAATAACAGGTACAAGGGGATCAAGGTAAGAAACCCAAAAATAAAAGATGGCAGCCTAAATGCCATTTCAATAGGCAATGGGAAGTTAGAAAAAAACCCATAAAGCCAGAAAAATGGTGCTGGTTTCCAGCTAACGGGATAACCAAGGAACGTAGGTATAAGGGTAAGATGACCCATTTGCTCAGTTGACATAACCGAATAGATGGCTTCGTCTTTGATAAGGGGAAGATAGTTCAATAGAGGTAATCTACTAAGGACATATATGATAAGCAGGAGAAAAACAACAAAATGCTCCTTTTGAGGCAACTTTATAGAAAAAATCACATAGATACACTGCTTAAAAAGCCTTTTTAAATCTTAACATTATAAGTGTCATATTAAGGTGAACAGATGAACATATTGGGATTGATAAACAGAACAACGAATTTAGGGCGATATTTAGCCTCGGGGTTAATGCTGATTAGTTTAGCTTCTATTAGTGGGGCATCTGGTCTTTCTTCAGCATTGGGTAGTTTGTGCACAATGTCCCAGCAGTTCTTGGGAATTGCAGCAATGCTTCTTATTGTACTTGCTGGTGCAATTTATGCAATTGGCCAAATATTAGGTGCTGAAACAAGGGCAAGAGCAACAGTATGGGCAACAGCAATGCTTACTGGGGCTGTGATTGGTATAATTAT
>JACRGB010000022.1 GCA_016212505.1 Microcaldota archaeon | reverse complement strand
ATTCAGGTTTCACTTATATCAATGGTGGTAAATCTGAAGAGATTTGTAAAATTAAGCTGGAAGCCAGTGGCTTCCTAAGCTTCAGCTTATTTTTTTAATATTAGATCAGAGAGTTCATTGACTTTTTCAACAGCTACCGCATGGTCCTCTCTTAAAAACTAAAAATAAAAAAAAGAAAAATTAGACGTTATTACCCTTGATCAGGGCTAAGATTTCCTTGATCTGCCCGGCAGCTTCCTTTATCGGATCCCAAACCGCATCGTGCTGCTCCTGATCATAATGATTCATTCCAAAACCCGCTACTGCAGAGTTTGCCATTGCAAGATTCTCTTCTGCATCAGCAATTTGCGGGCCGAAATTCCCCGACTGGTTGGAAGATTTTATTTTTCCAAGTACTCCGCCTAGCCTTTCTATGTTCACTTTGGCAGCAAAATGGTCATTAGTTCCATTTTGACAACCATTGTAAAGGCAGTAGGAATGCATTGCAGATATTATTTCCTTTGCATCAGTTGCAGAATTGATCCCATTTTGCAATGGGCTCACAATCCGATTTCGCGCTTCATCAACTACTCCACGCAAACCCTGCGTATCTATTCCTCTTGCGCTTAAGTTTTGGATTCGCTGATCTTCATGGTCCAAAATCCCATTATACATCCGGACTCTGGCATTTGCATGCTCTTTCACTGCGCCAAGCCTGCATTCCTGATAAACCGGCCTTAGCTGCTCATATTCAGCCCGAAGGGTTTCCCGTGTTTCATTAGCTTTTCCTTCGGCCTTTCTCCCAGTTTTTCTCCAATTTCTTATTGCATCATCTGTTGATTTGACATCTTCCTTATATGTGGCTTTTACAAATGTCCTGAAACCTTCGCTATCATTGGCCGAGACATAAACCTGTAGCTGCGTATAGTCCTTTTGCAATGCAGATGCATAAGAAGAGAGGGCGCTTGCATTCGAATCTGCTGAAGTTATCGAATCAATAACCCCGACCGTAAAATCATTCCTGCATTTTATTTCATCCAGCGCGCTTCCTAATAGGTCGCCCTTAACAGCGTCCTTTACCGGATTCGATGATACTGCGCTTATCATCGGAACCGCCAAAAGCAATGCAAAAAGCACTGCATACTTCCGCTCCATTTGTTCACCTTCCTTTTTTTACTCCACGCAACTGCGTAGGCGCAACTAGTCCAATGGAACCGGATTTATAATTTACCAGAAACAAATGGAACAACCTCCGGGAGACAACTGGTTTCGGTGATGGAACAAAGGCGGAACAAGGAGCAAAACCACTAAACAAAAAATTCACTCGCTTTCGTTAGTATTTTATTGGTTTCTCATAATCTATTTTGTACTAATTGCGTTTGTAGTCTAGTGGTATGATTCGAGATTGCCAATTCTCCGCTTTCAGTAGAAGGCGAGTAGCATATCAAAATGCGAGTGAAAATCTCGCGGCCCGGGTTCGAAAGAGTTTCCGGTTTGGAGTGTTGGGGGTCGTTTCGTGTGAGCGAAGCGAACTAACGAAACAAAAAACTGAGAACTCCGCTTTTCCCGGCAGACGCAAATTTTCTTTTTTCGTCTTATTTATAAACACTTGTATGTACTATTTATAACACGGTGAACTCATGACTGATGATAGAATCGTAGCATTAACAATCCCTACTTCAATTATTGCGCGAAACTGGAATGTAGGTGAGGGTGGCGACACTTCTACCTTGCCTGCTAGTGAAATAGATCACTATATGGAAATAGTCGCGAAAAGAGAAAGAGGGGAACCCTCTAGTGCTCATAGAACCACTATCGGAAATATGTTAGTTCCAATTTTAGTAAAACTAGGTGATTGGCAAAGACTGCAAAGGCTTGCTTTTGGTGGTGAAGTCCCCGGAGAAGTTGTACTCTATGCAGCTAATGGAATGGGCGCGATAATACAGATACTTATTGCTTCTGGGAAAGAAGTGCCTAAAGAATTATCCGATGCTGCCCTCGCTTTTATAAATAAAACAGATCGTAGATTTGATGATGAAAAACTAAATGAATTTGGGAGAAAATTAGCTCAAGTATATGAGAGCGCAGAATTATTCGAGCCGCTTTTTAATTTAGCAAAACAAAATCAGGGTATTCGTTATAATAATACTTCCAGATCTTTTGCCCTCGAATGTGTTTTGAACGTAATTTGCAAACGCTTGGATGAAAAAAGAGAAGTTCCGGATTCTGTTTATACTATTTTCGTTAATTATCTGGTAGAAAGAAGAGACCTTATCTTACCCCCAGATGAAAAAGATGAAAGAACTGCACTCGCAAAGAGATTTGTGGAAAAATGCCATGAATACAAACTACGCAGTGTTTTAGTAAGAATTTCCCAGAGTCCTAACATGCCTCGGGAAATAAAAGAGCAAGCTGAAAGACTTGCCTTGGCATTGGTAACTGAGAAAATAGGACTTGGTCAAGCTGTCGGTGGATTAAACATAACTGTTGATAGATCAGCACGACCTCCTCATATTCCAGAACCTAGAAGATCAACCGCTAAACCTCCTCCACCACCCGAAGCGGCATTGCGGCCAAGATTGCCCCCACCTAAAAAAGGGTAAAACCAACTCCCGCATACTGCTTTGTCCTGGCCTATTTAACTGTATTCTACCGGCGCAAATTCTTTTTTTCTAAAGCCTATATTTCTATAAACAATTTCAAACCCACATATTATAAAATCTCAATCGATAGCATCACTCATGTATAGTAGGTATACCGGCTTTTGGTTTACTGCTGCCATAACCCTCGGATTTTTCGCTCTTGGTATAATTGGATTGTATTATGGTCCTTCAGATCCGCTTAATTTTTTCTTTCTTTTACTTTGTGTTGGAGTGGGTGGTTGGGGATTTTTCACCATCTCTAGGGTTATGGGTATCGAAGTAACAAATGGAGGAATAAAGATAAAACCTCTCATTGGCGAAGTAAAACTGCTCAAAAATATCAAGAGTATGAGGATTGGAAGTGGTCATAGAAGTCCAGATATATTAATCGTAGAGCATTTTGGTGGCACAACAAAAGTTTGGGGGATCGACTACTTCGATATAAAAGAAGAGGCTTTAATCAAAGAACTTGAGGAACACTGTAAAGTGAAGGTGTGTTGGGTGGACGGACGACCTATGCATTGGGAGAATGGAGATTGTTTTCCTGATTAGTTTTCAATATCATTTAATTTCTATCTTTCGATCTCTTTCGAAAGATTTATATATTAGCAAAAACATAATCGAAACATGAAAAAATTAGAAATAACCTATCGTTATATTCTCGAAGCCTATTTTCAGGAAAAACAGACATCATTCACCCAGTCAGAACTAGCAAGGAAATTTTCCTTTTCATTAAGCACTATAAATAATGCAATCAAACCGCTTGTAACTATTGGTGCAGTTGAAATAAAACAACGATCATTTGTGCTTCTTGATGCGAAAAAACTCCTATATTACTGGGCCACAAGGAGAAAATTTAACCAGGAAATAATTTACCAGACAAGAGCCGATAAGCCAATAGCAGAATTGGAAAAGTTAGTTCCCTCAACTGCCATATTTACGGCTTTTAGTGCCTATCGTTTGAAGTTTTCCGATGCCCCTGCTGACTATAGTGAAATGTATTTCTATATCCCCGGGCAGGACCTAAACGAGGTGAAAAAACGTTTTCCAGAAGCAAAAGGCCCTGCAAATGTTTTTGTTTTAATATCTGATGCCCAGCTCATAGAAGAAAATCTGAAAGAAAAAGGCAATCTTGCGCCTTCCAGCCAGATATTTGTTGATTTATGGAACATAAAAGAATGGTACGCCCAGGAGTTTTTCAAAAAACTCGAGCAGAGGTTATTCAATGATTAAGGAATTCTGGAATGATTCGATTACCAAGGCGAGCTGGTCAAAACTAACCGAACTTAGCAAAGAATTTGACTTTATAGTTATTGGCGGCTGGGCAGCCTACCTATGGACAAAAGCGCACAAATCAAAAGACATAGATATTGCTGTTGATTATTCAGAATTGCAAAAATTAAGTGATAAATTCCTGCTTCAAAAAAACGAGCGGCTAAGGAAATATGAAATAAAGCTCGAACAGTTTGATATCGACATCTATCTCCCAAAATTTTCAAAGCTTGCCTTGCCCGTAGCGGATCTAAAAAATTATGAGACAAAAATAGAAGGTATAAAAACAGTCCAAAGTGAAGCCTTGTTCGTTCTTAAGCAAGCTGCTGAAATTGACCGGCGGGGAAGCATCAAGGGGAGGAAGGATGGGGTCGACCTGCTTACCCTGCTGATATATTCTGGTTTTGCTATTGGCAAATACCGGCAAATTCTGAAAACCTACAACCTTGCGCATTTTGAAAAGGAGCTTGTGCATGTAGTTACAACTTTCTCGCAGGATGATTTGAATTATCTTGGGATGAATACCCATTCATTTTCTAAATGGAAAAAGGATTTTTTAATGCAATTGAAAAGCTAACTTGTGTGTGATCCAATGCCAGAAATCCAAAATGCCCTTGAAAAATCGTTTTCTAATACTTCCAAAATGCTATTTGGAGAACCAATTGGTGCGCTCAAAGATTTTGAACCGTATCTAAAAGAAATTATGTTTCCATACGCAATGAAAAAATCTAGCATTTCTGGAAAAGATACGATGATTTCTTCTCCGCATTACCCTGAGAATGCAAAATTTATTTCACAGGATGAAATTGGCTTGCTAAACTCTTCATTTTCTCCGCTCAATATCAATGAAATAAAAGATATCGACTCGCTTTTTGATGCGGTTAGCGAAAAAGTAGTTTATTGCGGAAACAAATTATTTGGAAAAAATAACGAAGTTCAAGAAGTTGATAATTGTGTTGATTGTTCAAACATTCTCCATGGCCATACGCTTTTCAATGTCAAATACGGTGCCTATGTTTCGTGCACGCGCGAAACGGAACATGTTTTCGGTGTGAGCGGATTTCCAAAAGCAAGTTTTTCCATGCGCATGTGCATTGGCATTGGTGCGAACCGCTGTTTCGAATCGCATTATTGCAGCAACATAAGTGAAATGTATTATGCATTCAATTGTATTGGCTGCTCCAATTGTATTTTTGCATTCAACTTGCGATCGAAAAGAAATGTTATCGGCAATCTCGAACTTCCAAAGGACAAGTTTTTGTCGTTAAAAACCAAACTTGTTGCGGAAATGGCAGATGAATTAAAAAGAAAGAAAAGAATTTTCTCAATTACGGATATTGTTAGGGCAGATTCGAAATCTAAATCAGATACCTCAGTTTCTTTATCCTATGATAGTCCGGTTCCACAAAAAGTGGAAGAGGCATATTCATCTACCACCAGGATCGTATTTGGGAAAGAGCATAAGGATCTTGCAAAGTTCGCGCCCTGGCTTCTTCGGCATGCGCTCAAAATAAGGAAAATCAAAGGCGCATTTGGCAAGCCAACCTATAAGCACGATGATTTGCCAGTGTTTCGCGATATTCCTGCTAATAAGCTTGTTAGTCTGGTTGAAGGCTTTGTTCTTGCTAAAAAACCGATTGAAATACTAGAGGGTGAAGAGCAAAAGCTCAACCTAAAAGAGATTCTTGCTCTCGTTGCTAAAAACGCTTACTTTAGCGTGGAATTTGTAGATGGACAAAACAATAATTGCGTAGATACGCCCTCAATTTTTACCGGCTCAAACGTCTACAAGCTATGGGATACAACAAATTCAAAATATTCCGCATATTCAAGTGCAGTAGTAGAATCAGAACATATCTTTGGCGGATATCTTCGTCTTCTTAATTGCGGTTTTTGCATAAACTGCTATGACTCAACCAATCTTAAGGGGTGCTTTGAGGTGGATGCCTCCTACAATACCAGAGATTCCTATTTTTGCCATAATGTCGAGAACCTTAGTGACTGCATGTTCTGCTTCAATGTCAAATCGCTACAATATGCAATCGGTAATCAGATAGTAGGAAAGAAAGAATTCCTAAGAGTGAAGAAACTTCTACTGGATTATGTAAACCGCGAACTGGCAAAAAATAGCCAAATAAAAGAAGATATATTTTCGATCGGCTCGAAAAAGAAATGATCCACTGCTTATGCGGTTATATCCAGTGTGGTTATGAAATTATGGCGATTTTATTTGTTTAGAAATTATTTGTTTAGAAATCCATCGGAGGTATGCCGATCCAGTCTTTTAACCCAGCAATAATTTCATCAACATGCCCTAACACAGCAGTTTTTCTTTTTTCATCCAGCTTTGGCCGCTCTCTTTGCGGCAACTCATTTGTTGCATACCTCTCGAAACCGAGTTTCTCATTTGGAAAAGGGAACGATTCGGGATTAGCTGCCCCAAATACCCCGTATTTACCTTTATCACAGTCTCCCTCTATTATGCAATCATATTCAACCCCATAAGAAGCTGGGCCTATCTCGACAACTGGCCTATCCCCCAAACTAATGCTGATACCTATTCTTGCCCTGGCCTGCTCGCCTCGGGTAGGATAATGCCAGGCAGTGTCTTCGCATTTCGAGTAAACTGCAAGTTTTCTCAATTTTTTGCCTTCTTGATCATCAAATTCCATGACCAAAAAATGCTCTGCACCTACCCCATACATTACCATGCTGCCATCAGGATTGTGGTGTTTTCTAAAAACTTCCCATTTTTCAGTTCCGGTTGCCTTCACTTGCGCAACTGCAAGATCCTGGAGAAGTTGTTTGAATTCCTTATCCGTTACTGCGTTCTCCTCAAGTTCAAGCTTTTGTCTATATCCCTTAAGGCGGGCGGCCAGATCAGGCAAACGGGCTAGTTGTTTGTTCACTTCTGCTTTTATGGTTTGATGGGTGTTAGTATGAATGAACTGATAAACCTTATCTAGATCATAACTAAAATGATATATCAGGACGGCGAACGAGAGGTCCGCCAGTATGTATGGTTTTAGTTCATCTTTTTCTTCTTTCTTGATTTTTATCTTATTATAGTTCGTATCATATCTGGCTTCAAACTCTGCCAGATTTGTAAATTGGCCAAACGTCTTTACATAACCCCCAACTTTTTTCTCAAGGTCCCTTACCTCCTCTATGAGAAGATCATACCCTTCCCTAAAGCCGTGTTTTTGGGCCCACGCCTTGGTAAGCCTGAGTGAAAAAACCATTGCTTCAAGTTCCTTAAATGCAGTTTCCCCGGTTCCGCTGATCCTTCGCAGGTCTCTTGAATGGCCCAGCTCGTGCCCTAAGGTTGTTATCGGTCGGCTGCCTTCATAACTAATATCAAAATTAAACCAATCCCCATCCGCACTAAAACTGATTGTTGGGGCACTCGACCGTTTCCCATTATAAACATAAATCTGCTCAGACTTAATTTCATGACCATCAGTAAGCGTTAAACAACAACCCTGCGCTAGGTTCGACTTGCATTTCTTTTTGATTTCCTCTTCATCGTCAACTACTTCTATCGGAGGGTTCGAAGAAGGTTCAAAAGAGATTTGGTCGGCAAGGGCCAGAATTCGTTTCATATTTCTCCTAATATCAAACGGATCTTCGCGCTTTTGCCTATCAAAATCCCATCTTCCCCTGTAGTTCTTTTCCATTATGGCTCCCAGTCTCTGACTTAGTGTTTCAGCTTCATCATAATACGGGCCCTGAACTTCGCTGCAGCCTCTTTTTTCATCAAAAAAATATTTCATTGCCCTGGCCCTATTGAAATTAGGATGTCTCTGTGGTGCCAGAGCAGTCTCTACTGGTTTGACTTGTTTGAAGGGGGCACACCCTGCCGTCGCAGCTCCTAAAGCTAGTGCAAAAGGTACAAGAGCTAGTTTTCTCATGTTGTAATATGTGTTAATTTGTTTTTTAAACCTTTGTTTGAATTACCTGTCAATTTCAATTCTTATACGCCATTTGCCGAATAGTATTCCGATAGTTTTTAAACCCATGGCCAGCCTATTACGATTCTAATTATCAACCCCTTGAGGTGAATCACTATGACATCTTTAGTCGATGAAATGCTAAAGTCTCTCGAAATCCGGGAAGTAAAGGCTCTTCTCCCTCATGAACAGGTTGTTTCCTATAATCTCAAGCGGCTAAAAGAAGCAATGCTAAATATCGGCCATCTTGTTGACCCTATCATAGTAGATAAAAAAACAGGTGTAGTCCTTGATGGTCATCACCGCCTTAAGATCCTCGAAATCATAGAGTCCCCACGCGTAGTCTGCCAGAATGTTGATTACATGAGTCCGGACATCAAAGTAGGCACATGGTATCCTGTTGTTGACCTTAAGCCAGAAGATGTTTTCAAGTTAGATTCTCTAAAGCCTGAAAAAGTTGATTATGAAGCTGGCAAAAATGCAGTCGATTCATTCAAGGCGCCGTTTATGGTATGTGATAAAAGCGGGACCTGCAACCTCCTCAATCCTGGAAGCTACAAGATCAAGGAAATGGTAGAAGAGCAGAATTATGTTTTTTCCCTGCTTGAACGCGGCTCGGTGGACTTTATAGGCGAGCAGGAGATCCCAACTTATCTTGAAAACGGGGATCACAGCGTTTTCTATCGCAGATCTTATACCAAAGAAGAAATAGTTAAGGCAGCAGAGTCTCATTCACCTTTCCCGCCAAAATCGACCCGCCATCTTATTCCCGGAAGAATCATCCGGCTGAATATGAAACTGGGATGGCTTCACCAGGGCGAGAAAGAAGCATATGCTGAACTAGTAAACATGCTCAACCACCGCGTTTATAGCGGCAATGTACGCAAGTATTTCGAGCCGGTTACTGTTATTTACTGAATCGAAGTATTCATATTCCAAGCCTCGATATTCCCTAGTTATAACCAAAAATCCTGCTGGTTTTTATTCTTTCTCTGCGCGTATTAATGATGAAAACCATACTGTTTGTTTTGGCCCTGATCGTGGGATTATCATTCGCAGTTCAGCCGATTGCGGTTTCCAAATGTACCAATCTAACTGTTCCAGGGGTTTATCAGCTTACCCAGGACATTAGTGGCGTACCAAACGATGCACCAGAGATGGGCTTAGAAGCAGCCGCCTGCATGAAAATCTCAAGTTCTTCTGTAACTTTAGACTGTAATGGTTATTCAATCATAGGTCCAAATGTTATTGCCAGTAACAAACTTTACGGGATTTTAATAAACAACTCTGTTAATTCGGTTTCCGTCCTCAATTGCAAAATATCTGGGTATACCTACGGAATTTATGCCCTAAAATCAACTTCAGGCACTTTTAGTGAAAATATCCTTCTTAGCAATACCAAATCCGGCTTTTATTCAACTGAAGGCGTCCAAAACAGCATAACAAAAAATTATGCCTATAGTAACGGCGATCATGGATTTTCGTTCTATTATGAACGTGATAGTACGGTTTCCCATAATAATGCATCATCAAATAAAATATCCGGGTTTTCACTTGATGGCTCATCCGAACGCAATATTTTTGCAAATGATGTTTCATATATCAATAACCAGGATGGCTTTGTGGTTTATAACTCACCGAATAATGCGTTCGATAGCGCCTTCAGCCACGATAATGACCGCTATGGCCTATTGATCCTTTCCAGTCCTGGTACTAACATTTCTCACAGCACGTTCTACAAACAGTCAAACGGTGCAGTATACACAAAAAATTCTGATATTAATTTTGTCAGAAACCATTTTTACTCGAATTCGCCTGATATCTTCATAGATAATGGCCCAGCCCCATACAAACTTTCCCTGGCCCAGGATATTTTCGATAATCAAAACGGAAACTATGCGAACTATCTCACATTATCTGCCTATGATGTTGTGCAGCCAAATGAAGCATACAAAATTTCTTGGGCCCAGCTCCCATTGCCATTGCCGAATAATCGTATTGCTTTTGACAATGCTTCATTTTCGCTAACTTCCGTTACTGGCAATCCAGCAATAGAAAACCTAAATATTTCCTGGAGCGGGTCGCACTTTGATCAGGCAACATATTCTGCGCAGAACTTCTCGCTTTATCGCTATGACAACATTGGCAACGGTGGCTGGTCAGGAATGACCAACCCACCTAATATAATTGATCAGAAATTTTCACTGTCCAATGTTAATTCTTTTGGAACTTATGCAATACTCCAGAGCATTCCGCCACAACCTCCGCAACAACCACAAAACCTGCCGAATCTTTCAATAGATGCCGCCCTTAGCTGCAATGGCAATGTAGTCAAAGTAACTAGCAACAATGCACCGCTCTTAGGGGCTGTTGTTTCTGTTACCCGCGATGGTCAGCAGCTATTTTCCGGCGCTGTCAACGAATTTGGAGAATTTACCTTTTCAGATTGCGGAAGAACGGTTACTATTACTGCAACTGCAAATGGCTACAATAGTCAGAGCATACAGAAAACCTTAGTTAGTTGCAACCAGTGCAACCAGCCGAACAATAACTGCAATTCCAACAATGATTGCGCTGATGATCAAAGATGCCGTGATACATTGTGCCGGCCGGTTATTTGTGATTGCGGTGTCGTACAGAAACACCAGTGCATTCCATATGCCTGCTGCCTGGATTCCGATTGCGGTCCGGGCGGCGTATGTGCCCAGAATATCTGCACCTACATTCTACCAAGTCCGCCTCCGGAACAGAACATTAGCGGAAATAATTCAAATGAAACAATTGTACCTCTAATCTGCGAAAGTGCAGGCGATTGTCCGCTCGGCCAGAGCTGCGACCAGCAAAGTAAAACCTGCAAATCAGTTACCAACCCCCCATCAACGCCCCCGGCAAACTCTGCTCAAAATGTGCAGGATAATGCCCTAACCTATGTTTTGGGCGGTATTGTAGTTGTTTTACTTGGCGCAGTTGGCTATCTCCTGTATAAGAAGAAAGATGAGGAACCAAAAGCAAAATGAATTCGAGCCCGATTTGCCGTTGAGCTAAAACCATTTCCAATTTTAAATAGTTTGGAACACACTAAATAATTTATGGTTGGGGCTAGACGTTTTTCAGAAACTCTTTACGGTTACATGCCAGGCCCTGGATTTGCAAAGAATGTTTTTGCAAAACATTTTATTTTAGAGGGCAATCTAACAGAAAGAAAAGACCGGAATTTTGATGTTTATCTTGCTACTGATAGAAGGAGCAACAGTAAGGTAGTTCTTAAACTGCGTAATCCTCGGGTCGAGAGTACGCATCTCGACGACCGGTTTTTAGTGGAAATAGGTTATCATCAGGAAGTTAGCGGCAAACCAAATATTGTTACTATATTGGAGGTTGGCAAGCATGAAGGCAGGGATTTTATTGTTTTTGAATATGCTGGTCCATATACTCTATCTAGCTTTCTTGAGGATCAAACGCTTTTTGCCATCCTAAGAAAAATAGTTACCCAAATCCTAAATGGACTAAGAATGATTCATGCCCGTGGAATTGTCCATCTTGATCTGAACCCAGGCAATATAATTATTGATCCAGCTGATGCAGAGCAACCAATAGTAAGAATCCATGATTTTGGCCTGGCGACACGGTCGGGAAGAAGGCTCTCATCAGATGCGGTGAGGGCAGGCTATGTAGATATCATGGCACCAGAGCAAGTAACTGGAGAGTACCCATTTTCTCCATCTACTGATCTTTATCAGGTGGGGGCGCTTTTACATCTGATAGTGACCAAAACCTTTCCTTTTTTAGGTACTGATCAAGAAATAATGATTTCTCATGTTTGTAGGCCAGTACCGTCTCTTCGTGAAAGATTTCCGGAACTGCACATAACTACCAGAACGGATGCTTTGGTACTTCGTGCTCTTGAGAAAGACCCAGAAATGCGTTTTCGTAGCTGGTCAGAATTCGCTAATGCTTTTATGAGTTTGGAATCTTTTTACGATTAGGCAAGAGTAGCAAAATCGCAACAAAATTAAATACCGTTGCCGATATCTAACTGTGATTTGATGTCCATCTTATTAGCCCCAGGTCCAGTACCAGTCTTAAAGGAAATATCTAATGCCCAAACAAAAGAAATGATTACTCATCGTAGCGAGGAATTTTCAAAACTTTATGAAGACCTTGTCAGCCGATTGCGCAAATATGTTGGTGCGCAAGAAGCCTACGTGCTTACCGGTTCAGGCGCACTTGGACTCGAAACGCTTATCCTCAACCTTTGCCAAAAGGACGATGTTGTCCTTTGTCTGCCTAATGGCGAGTTTGGCGACCATCTGGTTACCACCGTAAATGTTTATGCCAAATCAATTGTTCACCGAGGCATTGATGGAAACGGATGGAATTTAGAGCGAGCAAAAGACAAAATCGATTCTGCTGCTGCATCACCAAATAATGCCAAAGTACTTGCAATAGTTTATAACGAAACGAGTATGGGCGTGAAGAACAATATAAAAGAAATTTGCAAATACGCAAAATCCAAGGGGATGCTTACTATTATTGATGGAATTTCTGCCTGGCCTGGAACAGAATTTAATATGCAGGAATTCTATGTCGATGCTTTTGTTACCGGATCGCAAAAGGGGATTGCCGCTCCGCCTGGGATGGCACTAATTGGTCTTAGTGCCGAGGCCGTGGCGCGCTTTAGCAAAAGGGATTCTGTTCCCAGCTACTACTGTGATTTAAGAAGGCACAAAAAAAGATACGAACTAGACCAGCAAACCCCTAATACGCCTGCAGTGACATTATTCTGGGCATTGCAAAAAGCATTCGATGTGCTTGATGAAAAAGGCGGGCTTCCGGCCACGGTAAAGCGGCATCATGAGGCTTCGGAATATGTCCGAAAGCGATTAGCAAGCATGGGTTTTGGGCTTATTGCGGAAAAAGGTTTTGAATCAAATACTGTTACTGGCTTCTTTACCAAAGACGCAGACACTGCAAAGATGATCAAATCAAAGCTCGCAAGCGAGTACAAAATAAAAATTGTCGGTTCGCGCGGGAAATTCAAGGACAACGGGCTACGGATTGCACATATGGGTAATTTTGATATGAAAAACATCGAAGCTTGCCTGGATGCGATCGAGAAGATACTCAAATCCTAGCTTAAGTGAAGCTTTTTATTCTTTTCTTATCAATGTATTACATTGGTGACATGTATGACATATGTTAACATTACTATAAGAAATGTGAAGGAACAAGCGCTTCTTGAACTGAAGGCAGAAGCCGCCCGTGAAAAAAAGAACCTTGGCGAAGCAGTAACTGAAGCCATAGAATACTATGTTCACAATAAAAAGACATTTAAGAAAAAAGGAGCAAAGTTTACTGACCTAAAACCAGTGGATTTTGGAAAAGGAAGTGAGAGATGGAGCACATCCATTGATGAAATACTCTACAGCTGATTTTATGTCCGTTTTCATAGATACTGGTCCCTTCATTTCATATTACAGTAAAAGGGACGAAAACCACGAACTGTCAAAGCTAATTTTTACTGAGATTGAGAAAGGCGTTTATGGCGATGCAGTAACTTCCGACTACATACTTACTGAAACCATGAATTTTTTGTTTAAGAAAGCTGGTAGAGATCAAGCTCTAGTAGCAGGTAAAAAAATAATCGAAAATTACCCTATTCTTCATGTCGACAATATTCTTTTTCAAGAATCCTGGAAAAAATTTAACGTTGTACATCCGTTTAGCCTTACAGATTGCACGAATCTTGTTCTTGCAGAACACTATGGTTTTGACAATGTTTTTACCTTCGATAGCGCCTTCAAGCAGTTCGTAAAAGTTATTGGCGCTAAATGAATCTATTTTATCTCAATTATGAATCGCTTGTCATCCAATGGCCTTAAGTCAATATCCTGGCCTTTCTTAAGTTTCATATGGCGAACAATGTCCTCAGGAATATTGAAAACTAAGGAACGGCCTGATACGGTTAGTTTTCTTTTGAACCTGAACAGATGAGCTTTCATAGCAGCCGATCTTTTTTCAACTACTTCAAGTTGCTCTTCTGTAAAAAGAAAATCTTCTGATTTTGGGCACACCACGGCCTCCACATTTTTCAAGAGTACGCCTTCCTCATATTCGTACTCTTCCAGCACGGCCTTCTTCATTTCTTGATTACATTTTTTACAAACCCACATAGCATCACCTACTCAATAAACCTGTATTTTGGCAGCTTCCTGTTTAGCCAGTAAACCGTTACGACTTCCTTTCCTTCACCTTCGTATCTCCAAATTACTATGAGGTATTTATTACCAAAATCCGATCTGTTGGCATATTTTCCCTCATCAGTATTTTCATAAGTTTCTTCACCATTGTTTATTGCGTTTACGATATCCTCTTCACTAACGTTGCGTTTTTTCATTCGTTTCAACGTATGCGCGGATATCCTTAGCATTATATCATCACTTATCTTATAAGTGCTAAATTATTTAAAAGTGATGTTTTAGCCCAAGAAAATCATTAAATAGCTTGACCAAGCAATTCCCTAGCTTTAGTGACTTGGCAAAACAGGTGTATTCATGCAGGCAGTAGCTCCCCATTATGATATTAACAAACTGGTCTCGCTAACTTTCGATGAAAATCCCGAGGTAAGAAAGAAAGTAGCAAATCTTCTTGGCGATATTGATGATCCTGCCGCAATATTCGCACTTGCTGAACTAAGCTATGACAAGGACCCATCTGTCCGGGATGTTGCGCTTTCAAAATTACAAAAGGCCAAGCACAAGGAACCCGAAGTAATGTCTTTTGCAGAAATTTTTTCAACCGGCCAGAACCAGCCACCTCCGCAAAATGAGGCAGCTGCCAATGAAGCAAAAGAAAAGGTCCTCCGCCCGATATCCAACCTTTTCGAGCGCCATCTGGGCAAGGAAAAAGCTGCAGCCGTAAAAAGCAAGATGATGCCCACAATCGAGCGTATTTACCTCAAATCGGTCCAGCATAAGTCCCACGATAAGGATGAATCATCAGAAACCGGCAGAAAGGCAATGCAGGAATTTTTGACAAGTTACCTTGAAGTTATTTCGGATATAGACCAGATCGGGAGCGGACGGCAGGGCGCCCATCACCAGCAGGCTGAAGCCCAAGTTAGCGAGCAGATCCATCACACTCATCACTCCCCTAAGGAAGATGCACCGGACGCCAAAGGAGGATTGTCCGGTGTGCTTGATGAAGTTGGCAAATCCAACGACACTGTAGTTGTTTCCCCTGAAATTTCCGATATCCAGCTGCAGGAAACTACTGAACTCAAAGAAGAGGAAGAGATTTCAAAAATGCCCGACAGCTTCTTTAGGAAGGCATATGAAATCATGATGCTTTCTGGCGGCGATGAGGATATTATGCGTAAGGAAATGAACCGGATGCTTGTAGATGCCAAGCAGGATATCTTCCTGGCATTCAAATTGGCAAAGAAAAAATTCAAAGAACTAAAGATAACCAACTTAACAAAGCTAAAAGACGGGATGCGAAACATCAATACTGATGTTCTTATAGTTAAGGGCGTCGAAAATTCTACTTATCATAAGTCCAAGAAGCACACCGGCCAACTGGTGCGCGTTGCCCTTGAGGATGAGGATGGGAATGAGGGCATCTTATACCTTTTCGATGGCCAGGGCGCCGGGATTGCTTCCGGGATGAAAATCAAGCTCAGTAAGGGCCTTGCCAAGACTTTTGCCAAAGAAGGCGAAACCGTGCTGCTGCTGGGCAAAAAAAGCAGTCTTTATATTGTTTTGTGAACCTAATTACAATCCTTCTTGGTGTGTTAGATATGCAACTTAGTAAATATGAGGAAGCTAGAATAATTGGCGCGCGAGCATTACAGCTCTCGATGGGTGCCCCGCCTTTGGTAAAGGTAAAAGATCAGACTGCGACATTTATCGACATTGCAGAGCAGGAACTTGAAAAAGGAGTTGTTCCGTTAACTGTCTTAAGAGTAAAAGGAATCGGTGCCTAATAGCAGAAACTCTAAGCAAAATTCTAGCATATAAAATCAAGTGTTTTTCACTCAGCAAATTCTACTCCTTTAGTTAAATCTATTTCAAACCCCTCGCCAATTATCCTGAGAAGGATTCTTTTTTCTACATCCACCCATTCATATTGCACTGAGTTGATTGTATTTTTCTCTTCGACAACAAAAACTTCCCGCCCCAGATAATTGTCCCTTCTGAGGACGCGAAAATTTGTTGTTGCAAAATAAACCTGGCTGTCATTAAATGCAGTATATGCAGTGACATTCCATTTCCACCCATCTGTTAGTGCAAGCATCCATGGCTTGTATAATATTATTGACTGGTCCTTAAAGCTGATGTTGGAGCGGGTGCTATCCAGGCCGTCTTTACCCACACAAATCCCTGGCTGGTCTATATTTTCTATCAGCCTTATTCCGGTGCAGCCACTTCCTTCAAATATTTCATAAGTTGCGTTGACCGTTTTGTTCTGTACTACATACGAATAAACATAAGTTTCCCCGGGCCTAATCTGCAGCTGGGTATTTTTGTAAAGTGGCGCTTCATTGAAAACAAAACCCGGGTTTTCGAATTTTGGCTTTAAGTTTATCCCCGAAACTACCATTAATCCGACAAGAATTACTACTGCTATGATTCCAGTTTCTTTAGTCGGTATTTCAAACACATCGATCACTATTTTTATCACTGCTTTCTTGCAATTTTCCCGAATCTTGCGTATGGTTTGGTTGTGCCGCTTTTCATTTCCTCAAATACTACCTGCGAAATGCGCATTCCTGCATGAAGTTTTATTGGGAAAGGGGCCAGGTTCACTATCTCAAGTACCTGATGATTGTTGCTTCCTGGCTGTACAAGTGCGCTTGTAATATGCACTGCCAAACCCATTCTTGCATACCTGCTCCGCCCTTCTAATTTTCCCATTATGGAATCTGAAAGCGTTATCTTTTCCACTGTTTTTGCAAGGCACATTTCCCCACTTTGCAGGGTTATTGACTTACCATTTTTCCTAGTAAACGCTTTTGCAAATGGGACTAGGCTTAGGTCAACCTTCTTACCAATTAAACTGCCTTTGAAAAAATACCACTCATCAGATAGGGTCAGATCAACGCTTGCAGGTCCAAGCTGCTCTTTTTTTAGCGGGCTTATTTTTATCTTGCCGCTTTTTATCATCCTTAGGATGTCCTTATCCGAAAGTATCATGTACCTTCTTGTGCACTATGGAATTTAAATTTGTCCCATCCTTCAATAGCCCATGAAGGATCAGTTATCTCGCCTCGCTAGCCAAATAAAAGAAAATGAAAAGATTATTTCCAGCCAAATAGCGCAACTTAAGGCAAAGGAAGCGGCTCGGATCTTCATAGTCGGAAGCGCTCCAATTTCATTGTCAGTTTGTGCTGTTGATGGCGGCTTAATTTCCTTTGTAATGCACGGAATGGATATCAATATTGTACGGGCTGCAGCAGTAAATTTTTCTTATGCTGGTTCAGTTCTAAAAACCCACAATTATTATCCGGAAAAACACCCCGAACCGATGATCGAGTTCCGCAATGCCCTTGATGAGCATGAGGCTAATGTTTTCCGCTCCTTGGTGCGTTTGAAACATGAACTTGGATGTGCTATTTCTGCCATTGAAAAATTCAGGCCAAACATTCTGCTGATTGATGGCTCATTAGTTCTTCTCCCCACCGACCGGCCGCCCTCTGTTAGCGAACTTTATCCTCTTTATGAAGATGTCGTTGCACTTTATCAAACGCTGTTCGACCGCTGCAAGATCCTCAATTGTCAATTACTTGGAATAATAAAAGATTCCCGCTCAAGAAAATTATCAAAAACCCTAGGAATGAATTGTTCGGATAGCTTGCTTTGCAACTATCTTCTCGGTGCTGGCGAGCGCACCGAAATTTTCACTTACGAAGATCGCCAAAACAAGGGTTCTCAGAATCATACTGTTAAATTTTTTTACATTAAACCAAGCTCCGATGATATCCCGCTTCGAGTGGAATTTTTGGAACAAAATCTCGAACAAACCTCCGGCGGCGATCATATCGCATCCCTGGTCCAGTCCCTTTCTGCAATAAGCAGCAATTTTGCATACCCGGCGATACTTATCGAGGCAGATCTTTGTGCAGCACTAGATGATAAGGATGCGGATCTAGTCAAATCTTTTCTCCCAACAAAATCGCTGCGGAGAAACTTGCGGCCTTTCCGCTGACTGGCTTATTATTAAATGTTTTCTGGGTAAACTTGGTTATGAAAAACATATTTCTCGTCGGCTTTGTTGCCCTTTTGCTATTAGTGTTCGGTTGCACATCCGGTACCCAATCTGTCCAAAATCCTCCGACTAAGAATCCGGAACCAACACCAACACCTGCTAACCCTAACCCACAACCATCCGGGCAACCTAGTCCAACCCCACAACCAACACCTGAACCTACCCCCCAACCTTCACCAACCCCTGCCCCAAAAGAAGTTACTATAAAAATTACTGCAAAACAATTTTCATTTGATCCGGGCACAATAACGCTTAAGAAAGGCGACACTGTCCATATCATAATTACTAGCGTAGATGTCACTCATGGCTTTTCCATTCCTGCCTATGATATCAACAAGCAAATAGTTCCAGGCAGCGAAACAAAAATTGATTTTGTTGCTGATAAAAGCGGTACGTTTGATTTCCGTTGTTCAGTGATGTGCGGTGCGGGGCATTCTGAGATGGTCGGGAAACTGATTGTGCAGGAATGAAAGATTTATCGGCTCTGTAGAAACCCTCTATAGCAGCGGCACATCGGGCTGCGCCGCCAATAACGACGACTGGCCCGGGCCAGTCGGTTGCTTCTCGAGAAGCAACCAATTGCGTTTCGAAACGCAATTGCCGCAGCGCGCAGCCCTTATCCTCGATCAACAATAAGTTGATCGAGGATATACGATCCAACTTTTTTTGTTGGATCGGCTTGTTGATGGTGCCGCTGCTTGAAGCAATTCTACAGAGCCAGATTTATCTTATTTTCCCCTTTTCTCTAACTTTAAATATTTTTCCATCCTTATTAAGTTGATGAGAGTTCATCAGCAAGCGGTTGCAAGAGTAACAACTCCAAATGCCCAATCGAATCCACGTGCTCCGCTTCTTGATAAAATTCTAGATCCAAATCTTTTAGAGCCGCAAATGAAAAGTTTGCTTGCATCGCGACCAAGGGCTGAACTGGTCAATACACTTCTTGATCTTAACCAGATTGCGCTTCTAAGTGAAACTCCTGGCCTTGCAACCTATCGTCATCATGTGCCATTCCCATCCAAAGTAATGGTCAGATATGCACGCAGCGAATTGACCGGTGCTTTGTGGGAAAAAGAAAGGGAAATCCTAGATTCAGGAATGAAAAATTTTCTAGTAATTGCAAAAGGAATATTCCAGGGCGGTACGCTCGGTTTTTTGTGTGGAACTTTTATTGGCGGCATTTGGGCTGTGGCCGAACGAAATTTATCTAACGTGGTTGTCCTGGGAATAGTAGGCATTTTAGCCGGAATCGCGAGCGCAGTAGATTACCAGCTGAAATCCAAACGCAGCCTTCTTCGCGGTATTCAATCACACTGGACCTCCAATATAGGCACTTTTCTTGCAGTTCATCGCGATCGCCTTTTGAAAGGAAAAGAAATTCCAGAATCCGTAGTTGATTCTTTTCCAAGCACTATCGCGCTCGCAAGAGATTAGTTTTTATTCTCTTTCTATCTCTATTATTTGTGAGTGAGGGGCAAGCAGTTAACGGTTTTCAGTTTCCGGTCTCCGGTTCTGAGAATTGAGGAAGTTCTGCCCTCCGTGAGAAATCCATTGCTTTAAGGGCATGAAGACGGAACAGAAACGAACGAACTAGAAATGGTTCGATGAAACGATCGTCTTTGATTTCAATGATGGAGCAAGGTCTTTTCGACCGCTAAGTCCAATACTGCATAAAAACAGAAGGCAGACTATGCCCTTCACTTACTGATCAACTGATCGTTTTGGGTTTTCTGTTTCCTGTTTTGAGTTTTGTGATGGGTTTTCGGTTTTGATTTAATTTAAAGAATTACGATCTCGTTATTGATTCTACCAGAGGCTCAATCCTTCCCCCTGTGATTGTACTAACCTGGGCTTGTTCATAAGCAATGTATAGTCTTCCAACAGTGCCTGAATGAGCAGATAGGCACATTTCCTGTAAGAGTTCCACTGTAACACCTTTTGCCTGCAGATCAGCAAGCTCTAGCAACATAGCTTCGTCAGTTGGCCCAAGTGGCTTAGTAGGATTGAATGTTAAACCCCGCGTAACATGTCCCGTGAAGGTTTCTTCTTTCCTCGTCCGAGGATTTCTGCTCGTAATAGTTAGTTTACTCTCACGCTTAACTACGTGTATTTCTGAACTAAAAGCAACCAGATAATATCTTTTTGAATGTACCTTGCCTAAAACTTCTACTGTTGTTTGATCTGGCCTGTCGCTTCTACTAAAGAACCTCTCTCCTCTAAAGGTAACAACCCCTATTCTCTCCCCCATTGCCCCTTTATTTTGTTGACATGCACTTCTTCCCATATCCAAACTTGTCATCAGAACCCCCGTTTTGATAGTATGTAAAAATGTTTAAAAATGTAATGAATGGATTCTGGACTTTTGTTCTCTAACCTATTTTCATATCCTTCGGCATTATTTTCATTTGTAAGCTTTTCCCCTTCGTTCGAATCAAAAACTCTTATTATTCTCTCTCTTTAAGTCCCTAAAATTAATTCCCTTCTCATTTCTCGCCTGTTGCAACTCTTTTTGAAGTCTCGCCCTTTCACTTTCTGAGATTTTTTCTTCATAAATATCTAAGAGTATCTTTTCCATTTGTACACCAATTTGGTTAGTTGCAGATATTCAGTCATAAATATTTTTCCTTAGCCCAACTGCTTCTATAAAAATAATCTTTCTCTCTTCATTGATTTCATACAAAATTCGGTATTTCCCTATCCGAAAACTCCAAAGTCCCTTGAGATTTCCGGTTAATGGTTTTCCTACATAAGGATTTTCCATAATTTTTGGAAGTGCCTCTTTAGCATTATCTTTAGTAGTGCTATTTAATTTCTTATAGTTCTTCTCCCAGTGGTTGGAAAAGTGGAGAACATAATCCATAAGCTCAACCCAGGGTTTTGAGATAGCTGCTTAATTCCTCTTTTGTCTGAACCATTTTGTATTTGCCCTGTGCAAAATCACGCTTGCTTTGCTCTATCTGTTTTAGAATGTCTTTATCCAGACTCACTTCTAAAGTTTCGACCAAGCTTTCTATTTCTTCGACCCTTCTAATTAGCTCTACTAAAACGCTTGAGTTGACTTCCACTTGCTTGTTCTTTATGATTACATTTTCCATTTATCCACCAATTTCATTATGGTTATTCTTCTTTATAAATCCGTAGATTTCCACCTTTCTATCTGATTGGTGGGTCTAGAGAAACCCTGGTAGTGGAAATCTGTTTGCCTTTTGGGCAAGTCTTTCGAAAAGCCTGGTTTTTCTCAATCTCCAGCTGTCAAACTGCCCAAGCGAGCGAGTCCGAGCAGTTTGACATTACCCGATTTTCATATCTTTCGGCATTCCCGACATCATCTTTTCCATTTTCTTTCTGAATCCGCGATCGTTCTTGAATTTTCCCATCATCTTTTCCATTTTTTCAAATTGTGATAAGAATTCCTTTACTTCCTTTTCGCTGACCCCAGATCCTTTTGCAATCCTTGCTATCCGCGTTGGGCTGGCCTTAATAATATATGCATCTTTTTTCTCGGCCTTTGTCATTGAATTTATCATTGCCTCGTATTTTCCAAGTTTTTGCTCGCTCTGCTGCACCATATCCTTTGGGACATCAACAGCACCAAGCATGGAAAAAACATTTCCAAGTGGGCCAAGTTTTTTTACTGATTTCAATTGCTGGTAAAAATTTTCTATTGTGAGTTTGTCCATTTCTGCTGGTTGCGTATCCTGTTCCTGCTGCTGTGAAATTTCTTTTATTTTCTCCATCAATCCTTCAAAATCAGGAACACCAAGCAGCCTGCCGACAAATTTCTCCGAGCTATAAACTTCAAAATCATTAACTTTTTCCCCGATTCCAACAAATGCAATTTTCGATCCTGATGCTGCAACCGCGCTAAGTGCGCCACCGCCTTTTCCCGAGCCGTCCATTTTTGTTACGATTACTCCTGATAATGGCACTGCGCTGTTAAATTCCATCGCTTGTTTACCTGCCACCTGCCCCATATCACCACTAATAACAAGGTAATTCTCATCCGGTTTTAGTGCACTTGCAATAGAGCGGAGTTCTCCAACTAGACTCTCATCGAACGCACTTCGTCCGGCCGAATCGACAATAATTACCTCTTCTTTTATTTTTTTTAATGAATCCAGAACAATTGCCGCCGCATTTTTCTCGCCCTTTACCGTATAAAACGCACTACCGACACTTTTCGCAAGCTGCTCGAGCTGCTCCTGCGCTGCAGGCCGATCAATATCTGCAGCAACGAGCGCAACCGAAAGGCCTTTTGTTTTATAATAGTGCGCTATTTTCGCGCATGTTGTTGTTTTTCCAGCGCCAAATAATCCGCAGACCAGGATTTTGTGCTTATCCAGGCGTGGCTGGTAAGTTTTTCCCATCAAGCTTACAAGCTCGTCATAAACAACGGTCATCACATGTTCCTTGAGCGTGAGTGCCTGCAATTTTTCCGCCCTTAGCGCCTTCTGCTCGATTCTTTTTGATAATTCAAAAACCAGCTTAACTGAGACATCAGAACTTATGAGCACGCGCTGAAGGTCCTTTATGAGTGCCTTCACGTCATTTTCATCGACATATGGCCGGTTGGTAAGCTTGGCCAGCGCCTCGCGTAGTTTTTTGCCTAAATCCATTAGAAAAATTTTGTTACGCTCGTTTTTTATAGAGTTCTTCCTATAATCAAAAAATAGGTTGAGGCTCGTTTATTGTTGTTATTATTGGATGAGTGCGCCTTTATAAATTATTCTGTCCTAAATAGTATATAATTGAGGGAAGGAAAATATGAGTACTGTGGGTGGACATAGCGGAAGCACAGGTCGTGCTGATCGTGCGCATCAACATTTAAATAGGCCTAGAGGCTTACTTAATACGTTTAGGAGATGTTCACAATGGGCTGCATTTGCAGTTCTCTTAGATATGGGGTTTAGTATGGTACCTGGCAGCAAACAATTACGTGCAGATGAAGGTTCAACATCCCAGAAATTCATATCTGCTTATGAAGCTGCGAAAAAGGAGCTCGAACGTCTCGCCAAAGGAATGCCTGCGCAAGCTGAGGCTGTACTGCCGCTAAGAAATATGGCGGATCTTTTTACCGCACTCTACAATTATAATAAATTACTTCCAGCCAAAGCAGATGGGACAAGGCCCTTTGATGGAATAACCGCTGTCGATCCTGTTAGGGAGAATGATAGTCCTGCTGTAGCGGATCAGAAGGCTGCTGCCCTGCGGGCAAATCTCCAAAAACTTAATGATATTTTAGGCGTTAGCAATGCACCTTTTACTGCCGTTAAGATCGTTAACCTAAAGAGTTACGTTGATGATGTTTTTAATGCACCTGCAGAATCTGACCTTGCCTTGCCCCTTCCCAGTGCTCGGGCAAGGCCTGCGCCAGCAGCTGTTGTTCCTCGTCCGGCTGAACCACCCCATTTTGATCCAGAAACTGTTCTTCCTGAACGAACTCCTCCAGTTGCGCCAGTTGTAGCACCTTCTGCTCCAGTTGAAGCCCCTCCGGCTCCTATTGCCCGTGCGCCTCCTGCTGCAGCGCCACCAGCTGCTGCTCCAGTTGAAGCTGTTGCACCAGCTCCTGTTGAAAGGGCAGCGGTTGTGCAAGGCAGAAAGCTTCACCCCAATGCAACTTTGAATCGGGATATTGTTTATATGAATGCAGTTCTTCAAAAAATCGCTGAAATATTTCCCGCTAATGTACCAGACGAATTAGTTAAACTAGCTAAAACAATTTCCAGTAATATAGGAAAAGTGAAACAACTTATTGCCCAGGGCGAAGTTGATCAAAATAAGCTAGAAGAGATCGATAGGATTGCGTTGAATCTGCGTTCTATAGTCATAGCACTTGACTATTGGAAATTGGCAAGAGCAACTGTGAAGTGGGACGATTTTTGGGCAGGTTCTAATCTGGATTCACTTTCAACTTTCCTTGATTTTGATCCAAATAAAAAAGCGAATACCGGCGTGGATTATACTCCCGCTGAATTAAGGCAATTTAGGGCCGCTTTGGCAAAAAGTTTGCGCACTAAAAAGGAGCGAGACGAGTTAGACCGAATGAAGTTAACAACTGAAAATCTCTGGGCTAAGCTGCTTGAAAGCAAAAGATATACCGATGTTGAAGCATCGGCCTATGATATGTTGCCTGCAAGTGCAGGACCCATAACTGTCCAGAGCATATGGCTGAATATGACCCTGGATCAAAAAGAATTTGATCTAAGAATAAGGGATGCTGATCCGGACAAAAAATTCCAAGCAACTCGTACTATGCTTGAGCAGGCAATAAGAGTTTGCGAAGGATTTGAACCCGGCCTTGCAGGTATGGCAAAAGGCTGGCTAGCTGCATTATCTGAAAAGCCAACAGGAGATAATTTTAATTCGCGCTCAGTTAAATTTTATGAGCTTGCCCAGGATCTATATTCAATAAGTCTTGCCAGCCAAGTTTATGCTACACTCTCTTCAAATACAAGCCGAACCATAGATGATACCTCTCTTTCAAGAGCAAAGGAGAAATTAGACCGTGCCCGCAATATCCTGAATTCTGGTTTCCTGGACTCTTCTATAGATCCAAAATACTTCGACCAGGGGGTAAGTATTTTCCCGGGTGTTTCAAGAAATGTGGCCAACCAGGCAATACGTATATTGCTTCCAGCTGCTGAATTTATTGAATTCGAACCAACCAAAGAACTCAAGGATATGGTAGAAAAATCTGGCCGGGCGTCTATAGGACAAGCTGCTTCCGATGTGGCCGCCAAATACGTTGGCATAGTTTTCTCTGCTGGTCGTGATTTTGGCCGTATTCCAAGGCCTTCTTCACTATCTGCAATATTGGATTTTTTTGACCTTGCTGATTGGAAATCTGCAACAGATCTTCCAGCCAGTAGATTTTCCCGGTTCATAGGAAGTACGGATTATGCAGTAGATAATTATCAAGAACTTGGAAATCTTATTTTTGGCAGATTAACTACAATGACCCGCAGGGAAAAAGCAATTGTAGCTAATGGCCCAGCTGTTCTCCGGAATCTTGAAGTTAGTAAATTTGAAGAAAAATTAACTGATCTAATTACTAACTTCCAAAAACTTCCAGCTGACGCTGAAGAAAAGGAAATATCTGCTCTTGTTAAGCAAGCAAATGGCCTTCTTCTTGAAATTTTAAACTTCAGATTAAATAACCTTGGTGAGCGACTAAACGGCAATGTTCCTGTAGTTAATTCTGCAGATCCAGATGGTCCCAAATTAGAAGTCCGGATGCTAGACCTTATTGATCGAACCAAATATGTTATTAATGATCCAAAAATTGCACAAGTAGTAACTGCACAAATAAGGCGTGCGTTTGAAATATATAATTCTTCCAGGCGCTCTGCTGCTGATTTCGAAAGCATGAACAGCGGAAAAAGAAACTTATTTGATGAATCTGTTCTTGACCCGGTCAATACCACTGTTGAGATAGAATCTGCCCAAGCAGCTCTTACAGGTAAGTTATTTGACGGGATGAAAGTGACTCCTATAGATCCTGCTAGTGGTCCGAGAATTGCACTTGACCAACCCGTAAAAACTTACTCCCATGGAACTCCTGGAGGAAATGCAAGAGCATATGCAGTTGCACATCCTAATGTGGAGATGCCTGATGGAAGCACACAAACACTAAGCGAATACCTAAAGAGCCTACCATATAATGAAAGGCCAAACCTTACATTCAATTTCCTATTCTATGTCAAGTCAGGCGGTGATTATTATTTGGCAAATCCGAACTATGATTCAAAATCAACCGATCCGGCAAAATCAGTGCCGTTCTTAGGCCGGGTGGACGGGGCCAAAGTTGTCAAAGTAAAACCACAAGGCAATGGATGGGCAGATGAAGGTGAAATACTCTTTGACCTGCAACCCACTCCAAGTGGCGCATTTAACGGTACACCATCTAACAAAACTTTCGAGCAGAGCAGCTTCCTGGTCCGCAATCTTGCATCCGCTGCGAGCAAATCAAAAGTTCCTACTTCAGCGTATGTAAGTTGGGGTGGTGGCTCGGATATTCGGGCTGCAGTTGTCATGACTCAAGAGTGAATTGAATGAACTATGAAAAGAATGGACTGAACAATCTGAACAATGATCAAGGTGAAACGTTTATGGGATTAATCGGGTGGAAAATTCAGAAGGAGGTGTGTGGATGCGTTTTGGCAGGAGACTAACGGCATATGCAGCTGCAGCAGCAGTTTTTACTGTTTCAGGTCATGCTTCTTTAAAAGCTCCTCTGCTAATAGATTTTACCGAATAAGGTGACTAAAAATGGCAGCGGCGCAACAGGTAGGAAACAGGGAAGCGGATGAGGCATCAAAGTTCATAGACCAGATATTTAACGGCAGGGTATTCACTACTGCTAACCCCCAGGTTCAGGCAGAAAATTTGATCAAATTATATTCGCTAACTAAACTAGCTACAACCACTGCAATGCAATCTGATCCTGCATGGAGCCCGGTTTATGCCCGTCTTACTAATTTGTACGGTGCAAATACTCTCGCAACTTTGGATGATGCTTTTGTTAAGTTACTTACTAAGTTTAATTCAACAATTGGTGCCGGTGGAACTCCTCCAACCTCAGTTAGTTTGGGTGGCTCAACCAGTGTAGCACAGTTGCTTGAATTTTTCGGATATCAGCAGGAAAGGCTCAGGGACCAGCCTGAAGGCCCATTTGCCACTGTAATGAGAAATGGTGATGCGTTACAAGTCTTAAGCAAAGTTGATGATGAACTTCGCAGGGCAATTAGTACGCGGCCGCAAAATGCATTTGTTCCGGTTATGAAAATGCGCACTGCCGCAGGAGATGAAGTTACTCATCCAGGTACAATACTTGACCGTCTTGGTTATGATATTATGGATGCAGTGGGCAGCAAATACGTTGCAAACTTTGAAAAGAAATTCCCACAGCCTTATCTAGATAATTTTGGAGGAAAAATGAATCAAGCCTCTATAGATTTTTCCAATGCATATGGTGCTCTCGTAATAACAACTATCAATCCGGATGCAACCGCAGCTGAAAAAACCAAGGCAGCCAAAGATTTTCTTAATCTTCTTCAGCCTGATCAAAATGGCAACAATCCCAATTTTGATCCGGATTATTATAGGAACATTAAGGCTGATACGAACTTCAATAATCTGCTTGATGCGCTCCGAAGGGGAGATGCTGCTACTGCAAAAGAGCTTATCAGCCACATGCAGAGCCTTAACACAGTAAATAAAACCATCCTCAATTATGTTGAAGCAAGAATCCGAAGAGAAACATTTGAAGTTTGGACCATTTATGGCCGGGCAGATGTTGATATTAAACTCATAAAAGACAAACTTGCACTTAACCTGGCTCTTGGGATAGCATTAACCCAGTTCAAGACAATAGGTGCAGGCAGCACCTTTGATGTTGATGCAAATAACAATAAGGTTCCACTCAGTGGCCCAGCTGCATTTGATGTTACTGGTATGTCAGTAAAATTCAATCCCGGAGTCGGGCTTGATTTTCTAAATCTTAGGCGGCCTTTTAGAATTGCAGTTTCATGCGATTTTGGATGGAGAAATGCATCTGGTCAGTTCATAACAACTACCAATGCGAGTACGGTGCCTACCGAAGTACAAGTAGGTACCGGAGGATGGAAGCCTTTTGTTGGTTTAACTAGCCTCTCATATTCGGAATTGCGCAAGGGGCCGGTAGACCCAATATTCAAGGTTGAAAATGCAATGGTTGGGATGATCGGAAATCCACTCGTTGATAATAGTTACATCGCAGCTTTTGCAATGTCAATTAATCCGCCAACAAAAACAGACAAAGTTTCAATAAAACTGTTCCTTGATAACCACTATCTCTACCTTCTTGGCGATAGCAGGCTAGGTGGCAGGTTCTCACCTCAAGTTTCCCTGAAGCTGCCAAAAGGAGTGGAACTTGCATTAACTCCATTTGCAAATGTTGAATACAGTACTGAACTAGGTAGAGTTTTCTGGAAAGCAGGAGGCGGTCTTGCCCTTGTTCCTACCAAAGGCCTTAGAATCGGTTTAGAAGCAGGCGCACAAGGAGAAACCGGTGGCTCAATCCCTGCCCTTAATCTTCCTCTAGGATATTTTGCGAAAGGAGGAGTTACGGCATCATTCCCAGATCTATCTCGTCGAAGAGCTAGAACCGCTCAACCTGAGCAGGTTACTGTTACTATAAACGATGTTGCTGCTGCATATGAAGATGCAAAAACCAACCTCAATACGAGCGGTGCTGCTGAAAAAGCCCAATATCTTGGTGCTGTTGTTGATGCGTATATTACACAAAATGCAAGACCCAGAAGGTCCTATGCAGTTGCCCTTGAGCACCTGAATGGAGGCAATCTTGCGGATGGCATAACTGAATTAGATAAAACTCCTTTAATAAAGAAAGAACTAAACGTGAGGTGAAATCATATGAATGATAAATTTAGCAATGAGTTTGCAAGCAATATGATTATCTATTCACTATTTACAGTTCTTTTATTTTCCACTCTTACTTTTGCAGTAGCCCCTCCTGGAGGCGGAGGAGGAACTCCAACCACTACTGTCAATGCAGCTTTCCAAAATTCAATTGGTAATTTATATCATTTTAATACTCAATTAGATTTTCAAACTACAGTAACTTTTTCAGCTTCTTCAAATAATGTTGTAAAAGGAAATGCAAATAATCTCAAATCCGGAGATATTGTTTGTTCTCAAGCTACCATAACTGTCGCTCCCTCTTACATATTGGCTGAATGGGGAACTAAAGGTGCGGAAGTTACTTTTGAAGATTTCGACTGGACATGTACTTCTAATGGTTGTGCTCCAAACCTGGTAAATGCTGGAGCAGCTCCTTCTGGCTTTGATATAAAATGGATTAACCAACAACAATATTCCAATCACATAAAACAGACAAATTATGTTCAGGGGACCCAAGGCGGTGTGGACCTATATAACGATCTTGGCGGTAATTCTGTTTTCCTTTCAATACCAATGACTTACATAAATACCTCTGGCAGTTTCCCAAATAAAGATGGTGGCGCTGGGGTTTTTTGCAAAGGTACATTTAGTGTAAGCGACAATGGCAATGTAAAAGGAAGCTCTGCTGCAGAATCTCCAAAAACCGCCTCATTTTCCATTTCCGGAGTTGGTCAGCATACAGTTGCTGCTTCTCTTACTGGTGTGTCCTGCCTTGCAGCTGCAGTAAGACATCCACTTCCAAATCATCCAGAATTTTTCCTACTTACTTATTACAATAAGAATGCCCCTGCTATACAGGATGGTTCAGTATCCCAGTCAATTAAAGTCAACGTACAAAATCCAGGGGGTGCATGTTCATTATCCCAGGTTTCGATTTCCTCAAAAGGCTCAATACAAAATAATGACATCCAGATCGTTACCGTAACTGTAAAAAATAACGGGCCAAACGCCATTCAGGTAAAATCAGTTGCGTCATCAAATAATGGCTACACCGCAACCCGGCTGTATTCAAATAACTTTAATAAAAATGGTTGCGACCAGATATTTGCCGGCGGACTTTGCCCGCAATCTGACGGGTTTAATAGCGATGTTAATCCAAATGGCGGCACCGCAACTCTTTATGTGCTTCTTGAGCGAAAAAATCCACAAGCAGGCCAGACTACATTAACATTCACCGCTGAATCATCAAAACCAATTTGCGGAGTAGCTGAAACGTGTTCAATGACTACTTCGCAATTAACTCCAACACAAAATGCCGCATGCAAAATTACCCCGGGCACTGCAACTTTTGGAACCAATGAAGTTGCACAATTTACTGTTGCATGTACTGATAATACCGGAAAAGTTATCCCCTGCAGTGGAGACCAGTGGGCTTTTGCAGGGGTCAACGGGGCTTTCGTATTAAAAAACAATGCCGAAGCCGTAGTATTTTCCACTTCGCCAGATGGCACTAAAGGAAAAATAACTTACAGTACTACCGGTGTAAGCTGCGAAGCTGCAATTTCAATTGTCAATCCAAATGGCGGCAAGCCAACATATGAGTGCAAACTCGATCCGGCAACAGCTACTATGGACGTTCTCGAGTCGAAAAATTTTGCATTAAAATGTACCAAAAATAATGCACCATTTACTCCAGACCAAGGATCTGGATACGATCTTATGAATGGCCTGGACGGCAAATTCTCTAACTCTGGAGTTCTGGGAACTGATTTCACTTCAAGTAACGTGCCAAGTGCTGGCCAAATACTAGGAATAGGATACTTTACTGTTCCAAATTCCAACGTGATTGGTGCAGTTGCATTTGCACAAGT
>JACRGB010000020.1 GCA_016212505.1 Microcaldota archaeon | reverse complement strand
GTTCTTCAGGACGGTTAGTGATGTTGATCTGAAGACTGTAAGAAAATATGTGCAAAATCAATCAGTACAAAAAACTCTTGTGAGTTTTTGACATCCCAAAAAAGGAAACCCCACCCTTTAGGGTGGGGAGGATGTCATAAACAAATATAAAAAAGAAAAAGTAAAACTTAAGCTTATCCTCTGCTTATTTTATCTCGTAGCTCACACTTACCGATGCGCTAACATCCACTTGCCCGGGAGATAATGGAGTTGGTGCTGCTCCTTCTGGCGAAGAGAGATAATCTTTGGCGTAATAAAGTGGCTGCGGATAGTAGCTGCCTGATTCGCTTGCAGAAGTTACTTTTCCAAGGCTTGCCCCTAATCCATCAGCTATGTTCTGGGCCTTTGCCTTTGCTGAGCCGGATGCTGTTTTTAAAAGACTCTTTATAATCTGCTCTCGTGTACTATCCTGCAAAGTAAATGAAACTCCATCAACAAAGCTCTGGTTTGTCCCAACCGATGTTGCTTGGTCTATGACGCTTCCCCCTTTACTTAAATCCTTAACAGAAATTTCATAGCCTTGCACTGCCCGATAACCAACTACTTTGTACTTGTATGTACAAGGAGGATTATCTTCTGCTGGTGATGGTTTTGGACAAACATATTCGCTTTCACTTACTGGTTGAATATTATAGTAAGTTGTCCTAATATCTTCATCATTAATCCCAAGTGCCCTTAGCCTTGCTAAAAGTTTGTTTTCAACAGCTGCATTATCCTGCTGTGCAGTTTTTGCGTCTTTTGCCTCAGACTGCACCCTTAACTGCATAAGCAATAAATCCGGCTTTACCTTCTGCGTTGCGCTTGCAGAAACCGATATTGTATTTTGGTTTTCGTTAACATTCCCAACATTTACTTTTGGAGCATAATCTCCTTGCGCAAGAAGGTATGCTCCGACTATTGTTCCTAATGCTAAAAGAAAAGCTGCAAATACTACCATTTTTCCCAAACTATTTTCATCTTTCGAATCACTAGCCATACTTATCCCTCACAATATTGCCTCATTCTTATCATATCAAATAATTATCATTTTTTTACTCGCTAACCTTTTTGCAAATTCCCATTGCATCAGGTGTATCCTTGCTCGGTTTGTAATCCCCGCAAACATAAGATGGTGGGCATGCAAATCCAGCCACGCCTCCGCACTGACAATTAGAACTCGCATCATCCCAGTTTCCTTTGTACTGCTCGCACATAGTTTTTGTTATTGCATTAGAAGTATCGACTGGTTTATTCTGGCCTGTGCACCCGGCGAGCAAAATTATTCCAAAAACTCCCAAAACCATTATGCTGTTTTTCATGAATCAGAATAGCGAAAGTCTTATTTATACGCTTTACGGTTTGTTTTGGAAAATGCCTAATAACTAAAATTTCGTTAAATCCGGAAGTTTTGGCGCAGGACCATCATCCTCAATTTCTGGTCTTCTGGGTAGTCTTCGCTCTTCTGAAGTTCGAGAATCTGAACTCGCTCTTATTGGTCGGGCTGCCCAACCTACTGTAGGATCTTGTAATTCTGGTTCTGGTGCTTTTGGAGTAACTGGTTCCGGTCCAACGAACAAATCTACGCTTACCATTCTTGGCTTTACTGGTTTTGGTTGCGAAGCTCTGGTGACTTTTGGCGCTTTTGGTCTCGCGTCTAGTTTTGATGTTTTTGGTTCCGTTAGTGCTGTTTTAGGTTCTGCTGTTTGTGCTGATGAAGCTAATGGGGCGGATACTGATCTGGCGGACTCAACCACCTCAGTTAGTTGCGGAGTTCTTATCTGTCTTGCAACTGTTGGTTTTGGTCTTTCTGGTGCTCGTGATCGATCAAAATCCCCTTCTGCATATCTTTGTAATAATCTTCGGGCTTCATCTGCTACTTGCTGATCATTAACATTTAAAGATGCAGAAGCAATTTCAATCTGCGAATGCATTCTCTGCAAAACTCCTAGGAGCAAATCCTGGTTTGGTTTGAAAATTAAATCTCTTGCCTCTTTGCCGCCGCCTAATTCTCCAAATTGATTACGGTCCAAAGCCCTTTGCGCATTTTTAAGCCTTTGAAGAGCATCATAAATCGGGTTGCGCGCTAATCCCCACCTTTTCTAAGGTGGGGTCGTAAAAGCGCAACAAATGGTAAGGGGTTAAGGGGAAAAGCCAGATTTTCCCCTTAAGTATCTAATTTTTACCGGAATATTTTTGCTCAGTAGTGG
>JACRGB010000019.1 GCA_016212505.1 Microcaldota archaeon | reverse complement strand
ACTACTGAGCAAAAATATTCCGGTAAAAATTAGATACTTAAGGGGAAAATCTGGCTTTTCCCCTTAACCCCTTACCATTTGTTGCGCTTTTACGACCCCACCTTAGAAAAGGTGGGGATTAGCGCGCAACCCGATTTATAGCATCCGGCAGTTTGCTAAGATCAAAGCAGATGATTCCATTATTGGCATTTACTCTAGTATCCTGATCCAAAAAACCGAAGACATTTCCTTCACAGTACATTTTTACCCTTCTATAAAGTGCATCGAGGCTTTTTGCTTGGGGAGAGAGCTGGTGGAATTCCTTGCGCATAGCTTCCAGAACATCTTTGAGGTCGCTAAATCTTGGCGGTGTTCGGTTCCATGTCTCCTCTTTAGTTGGAGTTATTCCCCGTTTTGCGTATAAGTTTATGATGGCGTCGCTAAGTAGTGCTTTCTGGCTTTCATTCAGTCCACCCATTATGATGTCAAAGGCTGAAACCAATTGAAGCATTTTGCCTCCGAAATCCTCTCCACCCAAATCAAACAGATTCAGGATGGAATCCGAATCCTTTGAAATTTCTATAACTTCACCGTGGAGAGCCTTGCATAGACCGCTGTATTCGCCGTTTGGATCAAGGATATAAAGATCGGTTTGCTCCTTGAACAGCTGCTGCACAGCAAAATATTTTGCAGCGTAACTCTTTCCGGATCCTGAAACACCAATTATGAAAAAGTGCTTGTTGGTCTGGTTATCAAGATCTATGAATATCGGATTGAGAGTCTGTATTTCGTGTGCAAATAATATGCCCCTGTTGGTTGGATTGCCAGCCGCTATAAATGGAAACGTGGCTGTGAGTGCCCCGCTAAGTATCTCACGAGTTGCATTCAACCTGTCGTTTGCTAGGGGGAGTGTTGATTTGATCGCGTCTGCCGTTCTCCAGCTCGTAAGCCCCGGAACCATCAGCTGTGCATTTAGGTTTGAATTGCATTTTTCTGTTAGCAGGTCAAGTTCCTGCAAAGTGGCGGCCTTGTTGTCTATATATGCGGATACGCTGAACATTTTTTCCTCACCCTTGTAGAGGGAATCGTAAACCCTCATTGTATCTGCTCTCTTAATCTCCAAGGCAGGGTTGGGAGTCCCCTTGGCTGTGCTTGCATAAAGGTCGCCAGTCTGTTGGATTATCTGATTGTGGAGGTATACCAAAGTATAAGCTATTGATGAAGGTTGGAGATGGATAGAAATATCATAATCCTCATTCTTGCAGAGAAATGCGCCGAGCCATCCATCCTCGACTTTCCTCGGATATCCAGTAACTTTTACGATTCTATGATATTCACCATTGACAATGCCGTGATCTGGATAAAATGTAACGGAGGGTGTGAGCATGTCGCGAAATTCATCTTTCGTTTCTGGCTTCCCTCCGCTTAAATCATCACCACCATAGCTCATGAGAAAATCTACAAGATCCGCATCTTCTAGCCTAGCACAGGTAAGCCCACACGCCTCCAGGTTCTCTTTGGTGAGGAGGAGTTGGTTGCTTATGGCTTCCATCTTTAGGCCATTATGGTACCTTGCAACGACATAGTAATTTCGATGTTTTACCTCGTTTTTTGCCATGAGTTCAACTTCAAACTGTTTGAAATTGGCGTATAGGGAGACCAGATCCCTTCGGGTTCTGCTGTTTTTTATCTCTTCGAAATAGTCATCAAGATCAACAGGTACTGTTTTGACAAGTATCTGTATGGGGCTAGTCAGCTGGTTCAAAAAGGCCTTGTAATTAGCCAGAAGAGTTTTCTTTCTTGCATTGTCCAACAGACCAAAATTGATAGGTTGAACCTTGAACATCCCAATTTTCGAGCCGTCATCGAGCCATATCAAATTTTCCTTAACTTCCCTTACTCCAAAAAATTTATGCCCTTGGAGACTGTTGTAGTCAGCCTTGCGGACATTGAGAAAGAATGAGATGCGACCAAGAAGTTTATCTTCTAGGTTCAGAAAGATAAATCCAATTCCAGCTATGCCGATTATTGCAGGGACAACAAACCTAAACTCTCCTTGTAGTGGAATCAGGTTATAGCTGAAAAATGACAATAGCCCGAAAACTACTGCGTACCCTAGCTGTTTCCAATCAAGGTTGAAGATTATTTTCTCCCGGTATTTTATCTCATCTGGAATATCGTAGGCCATAGGATCACAACAGGCTTGCCAACAAGGCTATTTTCCAGGCTGCCGAAAGCACGCCTTCAAACAGTTTCACTGCTGTAGTAACGAGTGAAAGTACGGCTATGATGTAGATTATCAAGTTTACAATGCCGATAAGGCCAAAGCCAAGCATAAGCGCCATTCCTTGGATAAATCCTCCAGTTAGATTCGGATCGTTTACGCTAAACAAATATGAAATTCCAGCTATCAGAACCGCATCAATACTAGTCATGAAAATTATCAGTAAGATAAACTTGAGCAGGAATGCACCCCATTGTTTTGTGAATGGAATAAAATACAGGAAAATACCGAATGGAAATAAAAGCAACAGGAAAGGAATCATTATGTAGCGAATGAGTACAGTTAGAAATGTCAGTGCAGCTGCAAAAATGAAATTAAACGATATTACAAAGGCGAATATCAAGGACGAAAAAACGATGTTTATGTTTAGCGTGTTAGCAAAAGCTTGGTCATAAATCGAAGTTGTTATGTACTGGTTTATGTCAAGAATCATCTGGAAAAGATTGAAGGAAAATGCTAGTGCAATTATCATTAGGAAAATCCTTTCCAGCCAGAGTTTTGCAGTTGCCCTTTTTTCTACTTCTGTGGCAGTTAGGATAAAGTAAGCACCTACACCCATCAAAGCAATTGTGTACAGGCTTTCAAGAATTTTCATTATCTTTGAGTAGGGTGAGCAGAACAGTGTGATATCTGGGCCTTTTACTATGAAGTTCAGGGCATTCTCGAGGAATTGAGTTGCAGAATAAACAAAACCGCTGATTAGTGAACTGAAGAATTTCTCCACGATACAGGTTGGCAGATTGTAAAGTACCTGTAGGAAATCAGCATTGTTCGGACATGATTGGTTTTGTATTTGGACATCTATGGATGCTGGGAATATCAAAGGCAGCAATAGCAATAGTACTAAGGTTTGTTTAAGCATGAGGCATCACCTTTTTTCCAATTTTATAGAGAATATAAAACGCAATTCCAAGAGTCGCAAGGTAAAACAAGGAATCAAAAATTGCGGGTTGTTTTACCTCTACCTTTTGGAAACTGGAATTTCCAATATTTGAAATATTGCAGCCAGATATTGTCTTTGAATTGAAATGCTCAGAAATTGTCAATGAGCAATTTGCAGAATACGGGGCAAGAATCCTGAACGTGGAATTATTTCTCTCCAAAATGCTTAGCCCGTATTCAGAGGTTTTGTTTACCGGAATGAGTTCTTTTACAAGGGCATTGTAAGGCTCCAGCTCGTACCTGATCCTGTAAAGATAACTTGTTTTGTCAAACGTGGAATTGCCAATCTGAAAATGCACATTTGAATTATTTACATTAATGAAAATCTCGGCTAAGCCATTGTAATATTTGGCGATTGAATAGTTTGAGCCAACGCTGAAGTTTTCGTATTTTATCTTCTTGGAATCGGAAGTACTCAAACTATCCTTGAAGCTATCAGTTCTGTAATAATCACAGGTAACCCAGCAGCCGAACATTCCGCAATGGGTTACCAAATGGTAGCGGTCTACCAAATACTCGCTTTTTACGTTTAAGGTTGCCGTGATGTTTGAGCTCGTGGTAATCGAATAACCATAGCCGCATATCCTGAAATTGTCTTTACAATCTCCAGATAATTTTCTAGTGTCCACTACAAAGGTGAAATTCTGTTTTGTGAAAATCTTGCTTGTTGAATTGAGCAAATACGTGCCATTGTAGTAAACTGAAGGGCTGAAATAGGCAAGGCTAACCCACGCATCCTTAATGTTCTTTGAGCTTTTGGTTGTGTTAAACCACTTCCCAAAAGATAGTTTCTGGTTCCAGTCAAGGATTTTATCAAATGAGTTATTGGCTATTGATTCGGCTATGAAGGTTTTTTTGTCCTCGGTAGTATTGAAGACGTTTGTCAGGATACAAATTGGATTCAAACTCCAACTGCAATATTGCAGAAACGTATCCGCTGGCTTTTGAGGGCTTTGATACTGGCTGGCTGCAACATAATCTTTATACGGGTAATAAGGACAGGCAGGGACTGCGAATGAAATCCCTACCAACAGCAGTAGTATTAGTTCTTTCATATTTTCACCCGCAATATTTGCCCCCGCTAAGCGTGGAAGCTACCAAAGGAGCAAGAAAAACAATGCAAAGGCCGATCACGACAGCTAGGATTATCTCTTTCCATTGCTCACGCTGGATCGATTCCTTGCTTGTCATCAGCATAAAGCCGGAGTACGAGATAACGATTACTCCGGCAAGTACGGCAAGCGTTTTTATGCTGTCGGCTATTGCATCTAAGGTCAATTTACCACCCGCAGATTCCGTTAGAATTTACCAAGGTTTTCACAAGCACAGGAGCTATCCAGATGATTATCAGGCCGATAATCACACCACCCAGTAGAGCCTTGGCTGCATTCTTCTCCGTTATCTCGTGGCTACTGGCAAGGATAAACCCGGCATAGGCAGCAACTAGAATGCCTGCAACAGTCCCCAGAATCTGTATCATCCCATAAAGCCTGCAAATAGGTTGGTCAGGCGGAATCACAAGATCCGCAAAAGCAAGGCCAGCCAAAAGCAGGGCTACCGCTAACTCTTTTTTCATATCATTTCACCTCGAGGTTTTTTGATTATGATTTCAAAAGAATGTGGATCCTCATGATAACCTGTTTTACGTTTTATCAGATCCAGATAAGCCTCATTGATCTCGTACCCTACTGAACTCCTATCCAATCTTTTTGCTACAGCACAAGTGGTTCCGCTTCCTAGAAAAGGATCTAGGACAGCCTCGCCTTTGTAGGTGTACAATCTGATCAGGGCTTCTGGCAACTGTTCAGGAAACATTGCCGGATGGCCTTTTCTTGTTTCGGGCATCATCTCCCAGATGTCAGTATTCCAGTGAAGTTTGGCATAACGAATATTGATCTTCGAATCTTCCTTTACGTCATGGGTTAGCGTCTTATAATCAAAATCTCCTTTTCTAAAAACAAGAATGAACTCGTAAACGTTGTTTGGATAATAGTACATCGGATACGGATGCTGAATTAGCAGGCCAAAGCGCTTTAAGGCTCCTGAACAGTTTCCGTTTTTTCTGCCAGATGGTTTTTTCCAGATGATATTGTCAACGTACTTGAAACCGCATCTTTGGAGTATGCTTATGCAATGGGCATGTAGAGGATATTTCCTTCTGTCGCTGATTATGTCAGAAATATTTATGCAGGCATAACGTCCTTTTGCCAAGACTCGGTAACATTCCTCGAATACCTGCCTTAATGATTTCAAATAGCTGGCGTAGCTATCAATTGAACCGATATTTTCAGTGCCATAGTCCTTGACATTAAAATAAGGCGGACTTGTCACAACCAGCTGGATGGATTCATCATCCAGCTCTGCCATCTTAAAGGCGTCTCCGATTACGACCATGTGTTTGGTTTTCATGGTCAATTTAATATCTCGTTAGACTATTTTATGATTACTGTAAAATTTGACAGGATTTTGTAAAAATCTTGGCGAGTTTATTTCAAATCACTTGAGATTTCCTTTAATTGTTCTAGTGCATCTTCAAGGTCTTCAACTAACTCATTTGCCAAAACATTTGGGCTAGGTAACTTGTCTAAATCTTCAAGACTTTCATCTTTAAGCCAGAATATGTCCAAGTTTTTCTTATCTCTCTTCATGATCTCTTTATAAGTGAAACACTTGAATATTTCAGTTTCTTTTCGTTGATGTCTATTTTCTGGATTATAACAAGAAACGAAATCCTGAAGATGATCCAATTTGAGTGGATTTTCTTTAAGTGTAAAATGTGTGTTTGTTCTCAAATCATATATCCAAACTTTAGAGGTGCAGGCATCTTTAGATGCAGCTTTTTTGTCAAAGAATAAGACATTTGCCTTAACCCCCTGAGCATAAAATAATCCAGTGGGTAATCTCAAAATTGTGTGAAGATCACAGGTTTCCATAAGTTTTTGTCTAATCGTTTCTCCAGCTCCTCCTTCGAATAAAACATTATCCGGCAATACAATCGCGGCTTTGCCATTAATCTTGAGGATACTTCTTACATGCTGTAAAAAATTAAGTTGTTTATTGCCGGTTTTTGCCCAAAAATCGTCTCTTAAAACAGTCAAATCCTTCTTTGCCGTGTCCCCTTCTTCGGTTACGATGGTTTCAGAAGAGGCCTTACCAAAAGGGGGATTAGTTAAGATCATGTCATATATGGCCCCGGGATTCTTTTTTAGCGAGTCATCTGGACTTATGGGGTTTTCTTCACCGTTAATTCCATGCAGATATAAATTCATAACGCAAAGTCTAGCAGCCATTGCAACAATTTCGTTACCAGAAAATGATTTATGTTTTAGTACTTCTTTTTGATCCCTATCTAGTTTATGATTTTTTACGATATGGTTGTAAGCCGATAACAAGAACCCACCAGTGCCACAAGCAGGATCATGAATTTTCATTCCTGGCTCAGGTTTCATAACCTCCACTATTGCGTTTATCAAAGATCTTGGTGTAAAATACTGTCCTGCACCACCCTTTACATCTTCAGCATTTTTCTCTAGCAATCCTTCGTATGCATCTCCTTTGACATCCGCTTCAAGACTAAGCCAGTTTTCTTTGTTAATTAGCTCAACAATTAGTTTCCTTAGCTTTGCAGGATCTTGTATTTTGTTTTGGGCTTTTCTAAAAATTACACCAATAATCCCTTCCTGCGCCCCCAGTTTTTGGAGAGTTTCGATATAGTGTGCTTCTAGTTCCGCACCATCTTTATTTAGGAGCGATTCCCAATTATATTTTGGTGGGATATCCGATTTTTTATTGTATGGGGCATGCATTCTTTCATAGTCCATTTTGAGGAATAGGAGATAGGTCAACTGCTCTACATAATCACCGTATGATAGTCCATCATCTCGTAGAATATTACAATAATTCCATAATCTGTTTACTAATTGGTTTGAGTCAGTCATTTTATCCACCATACTCCACGAGCCTTCCCTCAAAGGCTGATTTAAGAATAGATTTTTTCAGTTTTTCAGCTTTAAGTAAGGACCGATCAATAGTTTCTTCCAATTTTTTTATAACTGAAAAACGAGCCTCTATCTCATTTGTTATAACCTCTTGTTCTAGTAAAGGAGGAAGTAAAATCGGGATGATCTGCACTCTTTCTTTATTCAAGGCCTTTTGGTTATTCCCAGAACCTAATTTTCTATTTTTTTCATAGATAAAACTCAGATAATAATAAACGTATTTGGGCGATTGATTTACTTCAGAAACTCGTATTGCCGCTGAATTTTGATTATTACACGCTTCAATTTCTAGTATCGCAACCTGGCCTCTGGTTTTCCCCTCACCAATCATTCCTAATAACACTGTTCCTTTTGGATGGAGTTTAGTTGATGAATTTTCAAATCCTACTGAAGTAATTTTTTCCTTAGTGTCATAAATCGAACAAAATGCTACCTCTCCACTACTTACCCAAGGGATATTGCCCCCCCAATATTCTTTTTTTGAACGATTTGGAGTCGACCCTACATAAACATCGAATACTTCACCAAGATTAACCCACAACCAATTTGATGGGGCAGTTCTAGCATATTTTTCTTGAATCTGTATTGGTAAAATATGTTTCTTCTTCCACTCCCCAAAAGATAGTGTACTCTTTTGATTCTTGAGAATCATAGCTCTTTTCATTCTTTGTAACTGTAAATCTTCTAGGGAAATACCAGTTAGATTAGATTGTTTTTTCCTCCACCGCCTTGAAAATTCTCCTTCAAATGCCGCCTTGAATACACTTTTTCTGTAAACATTTAATTTTTGTTTTACTGCTTTTAGCGAAGTAACTGCTTCATCCAATCTACTAAGTTGTTTTTCTATTTCTTGAGAGATTAATTCTTGTTCTTCTTTTGAAGGGTATCTAAGCTTTAGTTCAGCAAGTTTTTTTGGTTTTATGTGAGGTATTGCAGAACCCTTAATATCTTGATTCAATGATGAGAAATTAAGGCATAGAAAATATGTAAGGTATTTAGTATTTACATCTTTTTTGGGTCTAAGTCTAGCAATTGTAGAACCGACTGCCCCAGTTAACCCAGTTCCAACCAACCCAGAATTTGCACCGTCGAAAACCATAAGTATGTCGCTGTTAATTGCTTCAGTATAATTTTTATCTTCGGTAAAAAATTCGGGCTTTGCACCTCTTAAAGTATCTATTAATAAGTAAGGAACTGATCGTTCTGTTTTTTGATTTGTAATATCAACCTTCTTACCTTTAGTAATATCTACGATACTGCCAAATGGAACTATGTCGGTCATTTATCCACCAACCTCGCGGTTCAGTTGTACTAAGAGCTTATTAAAGCTAGGCCCAAAGACTTTGGTTGCCTTTCCCAAACCTCCCATTTGACTGAATGGAGCAGATTCTAAATCGTCCGGTAATACTTCTACCGAGGTAGCAATGTGTTCCTTTATTTTTTCCAGCCAATTAAGCTGTTCTTGCGTAAATGAAACACCCGCTTCTTTTTGTCTACCTAACCATTCGGCAAATCTTCTATCAACAGTATCTAAATAGGGCTGTAATTCTGGGGTTTTTTCCAGTTCAAATGCAAGCAAGGAGATAAAGTCAACTAACCTATCATAAGAACGACCGTGGACTTTTTTCTCTTCTAGCTGCTTATACGCTCTCCATAAATTTGAAGTAGTCAAGCAATACGGCGGAGCCTTTATTTTTTCACTTAACTCCTTGAGCTCTTTCCAGCTCATTTTTCCTTTATTATAAAACATTTGTAATGCTAAAAGTTCTGACTTATTCTCTTCGATGAATTTTTTGAAAGACCCGACAATCTGCTTTGCTTTTTCTTTTGCAAGAGGGGAGTAGGTTGCTTCTTCAACTTCATCTATTGAAACAACATCTATGATCTGTTCTACTTCTTTTTTGATTTCCGGAAGTCTTGTCATAAGCTTTGCGTTTCCTATAAACGGCTTTAGAGATTCGACCATTCTTTTATGAGCGACTTCTTCAAGCTCTTTTTTCGTTGGGTTTTCACCAAATTCTTTTTGTGCGTGCTCAAATACTCTATCTTCGTCTATAGCTTGCACAAAATCTCTGGCAAAATCAGTTAGTTGTTTTCCGTTACTAATGCTTCCTATCTCCTTATTCTGTTCTTCAGTTAATTTTTTATGCAAACGCGCAAGTCTACTTGCCATTGAAGATAAGTTCTCTCTCTTGGGTTTGCCATATTGAAGTGCTTTTAGCAGCTTTGCAAATGAAGTATTAGGATTTTGTTCCATTGGTCTTGTTTCGTTAAGATCTTCACTTTCGCATACCCCAACTGCATCAACAATAACAAATCTTTCTTTCGCCATCGCATCAGGGGTAACTGCCTTAAAATCATCGTTAGGTATGACTCTAACGCCCCTTCCTTTCATTTGTTCAAAATAATTCCTGCTCTTTACTGGTCTCATAAAAAATACGATTTCCAGAGGTTTGATATCAGTACCTGTTGCGATCATATCTACCGTAACCGCAATCCTTGGGTTGAACTCGTTTCTAAATTGTCTGATCAAATCTTCTGGTTTTTGTCCTTCTGTTTTATATGTGATTTTTGCAGCAAATGCATTGCCTTCATTAAATTCTTCTCGCACGATCTGAACGATCTCTTCCGCATGATTATCATCTTTAGCAAAAATCAGAGTTTTTGGGACGTGTTTTCTACCTGGGAAAATTTCAGTTTTTACTTTATCTCTAAAAGTTCGAATAACCGTTCTTATCTGGTCTTTTGAAACTACTGTTCTGTCCAATTGCCCAGCTTCATATTCAATTTCATCGTCTAATGTTTCCCATCTCTTTCTTCTTGTTCGCATGTCCCTTTTTAGGATTGTTTCGCCTTTGGAAATTTTCGAACCTTTCTTTGTTATTTTTGTTCTAATGTTATAAACACTAAAATCAACATTAACCTGATCTGCTACTGCTTCGTCATGGGTGTACTCCATAACGAGATTGTTATTGAAAAAACCAATCGTGCTTTTTGATGGTGTAGCAGTCAAACCAATCAAAAAAGCATCAAAATAATCAAGAACCTGTTTCCATAGATTGTAAATTGATCTATGACATTCATCCACTATGATAAAATCAAAGGTTTCTATCGGCATCTTTGGATTATATTCTACAGGAGCCGGCTCCATCGAAGTATTATCTTCGAAACCAGACTTTTCTTCTTGCATCGGGTCTAGTTCTTGTTCACCCTTTAACATCGAATATACTCTTTGTATGGTTGAAATCACTACTTTATCCGATTCATTAATATGATTCGTAGTAAGCCGATTAACATTGTAGAGCTCAGTAAACTTCCGTCCGTCTTTAGGAACTTCAAAATTTTGAAATTCTATTTCAGTTTGTTCGCCAAGATTACCTCGATCTACAAGAAAAAGTATTTTTTTGGCTCCTGCATTTTTTATAAGGCGGTAGCATAGATTAACTGCAGTATAAGTTTTTCCCGAACCAGTAGCCATTTGGATTAATGCTCTTGGTTTTCCTTTTGATAACGAGTCTTCAGTATTCTCTATGGCTCTTTTTTGTTTTGGCCACAATCTCTTATTCTCTAATGAAATTGGTTTAGCGAGATTTGCCCTTATAGTTTCCTTTCCATTACTCAACCATTTTTCGAAAGTTTCTGGTCTATGAAAACTAAAAACTTCTCTGCTTCTAGGTTTCGGATCCCAGAAATTTGTAAATCTGGTTTCAGTTCCTGATGATTCATAAACAAATGGAAGAGGTAAATCTATGTGGTCAAACTCTTCTGGAAATCCATACGCATATCTGTTTGATTGGGTTTCTTTACCTACTAAAGTTTCCCCTACTTTTTTTGCTTCTATTATACCAACAGCCACTCCATTAACGAAAAGAACGTAATCTGCTTCTCCTACTCCGGAACCCATTTGAAAATATTCAACCGCGACTCCTTTGCATGTTTGTGGACTGGCGGTACTATAATGCTGAATTTCCCAACCCGCGACTTTTAACGCAGGATTAATGAGTTCGTGTCTTGCTTTATCTTCGGGTTCCATGCGTAATCACTTTATTAACCCCCAATTATTCAGGTAATACGAAGCGTCATTATCTTTATTGCCCAGATATAGTTTTCCATCCCTCATCCTCATATTAACACGATAACGAGTATTTTTGTTAATGACCAAAATATTTTCCTGATCTATGTTCTTTTGGATTTCATGATACGGTAAGATCAAGAAATTCGTCTGTTTTCCTTTCAAAACAAAGATGTAATACGTGTTGTTCCTGTTATGCTTTTCGAATGAGCTTATCCGAATGTCCGACAGATGCAAATCAAACTTGTTTTCGGTTGAAGTTTTAACTTGGATATTAAATAATCTCTCATCCTTCGTAGCTACTATATCCAATCCTTCATCAACGCTCATTATGCTCGCGTTATACCCCCTAAAAAGAAGTTCGCTTACAACCAAATGCTCGCCAGCCTTCCCGATATACTGAGTACTTATCTGTTCTTCATTTAACGTTTTATCCGTTTCTTCTTTGATTAACTCGGCTTGTTCTGCTTTCTTTTCTTCCTCTTGGGTATATGCCGGATTTAAAGTAAAATAACCGGGTTTGGCTCGTAAGAATGGGGACTTTGCACCATTCAATTTGATGTCTACACTTAGTTGAGCGTTCATTGTTGCTTCTGGAGTTGCCCCGGAGGTCTCAATCAGGTTCTGTTCAAGTGCTTTTTTAGTAATCTCCTCATAATGAAGTGGTTCACTTGACTCTTTTAAAATTTTCAAAGCAGCTAATTTGAAACTTACCATAAATACACCTATAGCAACGCCATCCTCCCAGCGTCAGTAATGTAAAATTTATCGTCTACGTATCCATTTTCTTTTAACTCTTTTAAATGTTGGTAAATCATACCTCGTGTTTTGTTCAGTTTATCGGCAATCTTAGATATAGATTTATTCCCACGTTTAGAAATTTCTTCAAGCAATTCTCGCTTTACTGAACTCAAGCCAAAGGTCAATTTGGGCAATTCCACAATAGAATTATTCTCCAGATTATTGCACACTATACGATCTATCAGATCTTTCCTTGCATAACATCCGTATAACACACCCTGTGCAAGTAGCTTCCAACCACCAGATACATTTACAATAATCTGGTTGTTTCTATTCGCCTCGATTAATTCTACGGTTTTTGCTGCAATGGCCAAAAGATCAGACCCTATTACCTTGACCATCTCAATTGTAGCTATTTTGCCGTAAACATCACGTACCTTCTCTAAGTCTTGGTTTACCTTTTCGTTCTTGAGACTATCCTCAGCTATGATAACGATCATTTTAGACGGAGAAAACGAGTGCGCAGCAGCAACAAACGGTTGGAATGAGTAGAAAGTCGCAATAAGGACAGTTTCTGGCATATAATTTGATTAGAATACTTAATCTTTTAAACCAATATGTCTATAAAAAATATAGACACGTGTTAATATGTTCAAAGCCGTTCTATTTGACCTTGATAATACTCTTCTCGATTTCCTTACATTCAAAAAGGAAACTGCAAAAGCGGCAGCCAAGGCTATGGTAAAGCAAGGCTTTCCGGAGGAAGAGATCAAAGTTTACGGAAAAATTTTCTCAGTCTATGATGTAAAAGGCATCGAATACCAAAAAACATTTTACGAGGTAGTCAAACAATACAACCTAGAAGTGAATTTAGCCGAAAAAATCCAACAAGCTGGTATTTTGGCTTATCTACAAAGAAAATCCGAAGTACTGAGATCTTACCCGATGGTCAAACCAACACTAAAAAAGTTAAGAGAAATTGGCTTGAAACTCGGCATAATCTCAGATGCCCCGAGAAACAAGGCATGGTAGAGGCTTATCATTACGGGCTTAGAAAACGAGTTTGATTTTGTGATTACGCATTCAGATACACACAAATTCAAACCTCACCCATCTGCGTTTACATTGGCACTGAAAAAACTTAGCGTTTTACCTGATGCCGTTTTATTCGTTGGTGATAACCCAACTCGTGACATTAAAGGCGCTAAGGCAGTTGGAATGAGAACTTGCTTAGCAAAATATGGACAAATGTTCAAGAGCAATGATATCGCAGATTACGAAATAGAAAAATTCGAGGAATTGTTGGGGTTGATATAATGGTATCCTTAACATTTTATGGCGGGGCAAATGAAATAGGCGGAAACAAAATTCTTCTAGAAGATAAGGACGCCAGAATTTACTTAGACTTTGGACAGAGCTTTGACTTTGGAGAGGACTATTTCTACGAATATCTTCAGCCGAGAGCGGCACACGGTTTGGAAGTATATTTCGAATTCGATTTATTGCCAAAAGTGCCCCGACTTTATAGTAAAAAGATGCTAGACCGAACCGACCTAAAATATGAAAAACCAGATATCGATGCGGTTTTCATTTCACATTCTCATTCAGATCACGTAAATCATTTGGAATTCTTAGATGAATCGATACCGGTTTATATGGGGCATGGAACGCACAAAATATTAGAGGCATATCACAAGCTTTACTCATCTTTGGTTGATATAGGAGAACACACCAGCCTCAACCTCTTCAAATCAGGAGATAAACTCAAGATCAAACACTTGGTTATAGAACCAATACATGTGGAGCATTCAATACCCGGAGCATACGGATTCATTGTACATACAAGTAAGGGGCCACTAATCTATACTGGTGACCTGAGGCTTCATGGCCCACAAAGCAATATGACCCATGAATTTATCGAAAAAGCTGCTAAGTCAAAACCGTATGCTATGCTTACAGAAGGTACGCGGATGGGGAGCGAGCAAGAACATAATTATACAGAAGAAGAAGTTGAAGACAAAATTCACGGCATAGTAAAAGAATCGAAGGGAATTGTTTTTGTTTATTTTTCCATGTCAAATATCGATAGGTTCATGTCTGTTTATCGTGCAGCCATAAAGAACAAGAAAAAGCTCGTGGTTGATACTAAATTTGCATTTATACTCGATAGCTTAAAAGAAAAAATACCTGTCTTGCCAGATGTAATGGCTGATAAGAATATCCAAATCTATTTCAGGCTTTCCAAAAGCGGTGAATTCGAGGAAAAAGATTACAAGGTATATGAACGCAAATATATGCCTAAGATGGTTACCTATAAGGACATCTCCAAGAACCAAAAGGAGCTTGTTATGCACATGGGCTTTAACAAGCTCATGGAGCTCGTTTATCTCCAACCGAAAAATGCAGATTACATCTATTCCTCTTCGGAGCATTTTCTCGAGGGTGAAGAAAACGAAGCTGAGAGAACTGTCTTGGAGAACTGGATGAAGCACTTCGGAGTTAAATTCCATAAAGCACACTGCTCGGGCCACGCAAGCAAGCAGGATTTAGCGCATTTAGTCAAGGCAATTAATCCAAAAATATTGATTCCAATACATACGCAAAGGGCAGAAGATTTCAAAGGATTTCATGTTAATGTTAAGATAGCGGAGAAGGAGAAAAAGATGGAGATATAATATTGAAACTAATAAAAAAGAATAACGAAATGGGGGGTACGTACTAGCTAAAAAGCAAAGTATATATTAAAAGAAGAGGTAATATGCATATGGATTTAGACAACACGGGTAAAGAAGTTGGGCAAATACCCGTACACTTACATAGTAAAATACTCGAGTTGTTCTCTGCAAATCTATACTCCAGTCCAAATAAAGCTTTTGAAGAACTAGTAAGTAATTCTTATGACGCTTATGCAAAAATAGTTTCCCTTTACGTTCCGCCTGATATGACCATACCTAACGCTGCGATTTGGGTATGTGATAATGGAACCGGTATGGATAATAATGGATTGATAGACCTGTGGGTTATAGGTGAGTCTAAGAAACGTAATGGAAAGATAAATGAAGAACGGCCACCAATAGGTAAATTTGGAATAGGAAAACTAGCTACATTTGTTCTTTCAAGAAAACTTACTCATATTACTAAAACAAAGGATAAATTTCTTGCTGTTACTATGGATTATAATCGTCTTCAGACTACAGATCCAAAAGGAAAACAAATTTTTCTCTCAGAACGAGAACTAAGTGAGGAAGAAGTAATCAAACTTTTGAGTCCAATTATTATAATTAATGGACAGAACATGGTAAATTTTGATTTATGGGGAAAAAATGCTTCTGATTCGTGGACAATGGCTATAATGTATGACCTTACTCCAAAGGCTCAGACAATCTCGGAAGGACGACTTAAATGGGTATTAAGTACCGCTCTCCCCCTTAATCCAAATTTTAATTTATACTATAATGGAAACAAACTTGAATCAAGCAAAATGGATGTCGCCCCGCTTAAAAAATGGGTGATTGGTGAAGATGACAAAATTGTAAAAGATAATAATACTGAGTATAGCGTCTCAACATGGAATGATAAACCATGCATTAATTTGCCTCATCTAAACAATGTAAGAGGACAAATTGAACTTTACGAAGAATCTTTACTCAGAGGAAAATCCCAAGAAACTGGAAGAAGCCATGGGATATTCCTTATGGTACGGGGACGGCTTATCAACATAAATGAACCACTTGTAGGGACGATGGAAGCGCTTCACCACGCTACGTTTAACAGGATGCGTTTTATCGTGCATGCAGATGAACTGGATGCAACCCTTACTTCGGGACGTGAATCCGTAGCCACTTCTCCGGGATTATCAGATTTACAAACATATCTCCAACGGAAATTTAACGAAGTAAGATCCTATCTTATGAATTATTTTGAGAAGGAGGAGAAATCGAGAAATCCATCTTATAAACTGGCTAGAACCTCTGTAGCCCTTTCTCGCAGACCACTAGTAATTGCGGTACGGAAGTTTTTCAATGGAGAAGTAGACGATTTCATGTTTACAAAAATACCTGGGAATCTTACCGAAGTACAAAAACAAACAATTTTAGATGAGCTTGAAAGGGAATTGTTTAGCGAAGATGGAATAATCAAAGAGGTTGAAATTGCCAATTTGGGTTCGGAAAAACCCATAGCTGAGTTTAATCTTGTCGAGAGAAAAATAAAGCTTAACCAACTCCATCCATTTGTAGCCAATTTTGCAACAGAACTTCAGACTTTTTATCTTCCATTAAAACTTATTGCAGCAAATGAAATACTTACTGAAGCGTTTATGATCGAGATGGGGATTGACTCTGCATCCATACGACAGGTCATGGGACGTAGGGATGAACTCCTTCGCGAACTCACATACAGTGACAATCCGAATACAGTTCAAGTTGCAATGAGATTAAAAGATAGTATTGCAGACGAAGAGGGCCTTGAAGATGCGGTATATCATGCGTTTAATAATTTAGGATTTCAAACTACGAAAATAGGAGGTAATGGAAACCCAGATGGTGAAGCAAAAGCATACCTTCGTGAGGATGGCGTGAAAAAGGATTTCTCGCTAACCTATGATGCCAAAAGTACTAAGAAAAAAAGTATTAAGGCTAAAGATGCAAGTTTAAGCGCAAATGTAAAACATCGAAATGCCTACAATGCCAATTATTCCGTTGTGGTAGCAATTGATTATGAAGGAGCCACAGAGTCTGAATCTAGTATAAATAAAGAAGCCAAAATACAGAAGGTTTCAGTAATGCGAGCTTCTGATTTACGTACGCTTGTTTTACTTGCAGGTCCAAGAGAGGTAAACCTTGCAGAGATGAAACAATTTCTTGAGACTTGCCATACCGTCCTTGAAACTTCAGCTTGGATTGAAAGCGTTAAGAATAGGGTGGTAAAACCAAAGCCAATAAAAGAGCTTCTTGAAACTACGATGAAACTATCACGAGAAGATCCAGAACTACCTTACCTCTCAGCAATCAGAGTAAAAAATCCCATATTAGAAAGGTATAGCCTCAGTGAATTAAGAACATTAGTCAAAAGTTTAGAGAGTATCGTAGGGCACATGATCTCTATAAATGAACGAGATGTTGTTAGTATTCAATCTTCTCCAGAAAAAATTATACAAGCTTTAGATACGGTTGTAAGAACAGTACCACCCGAACTTATGGAGGACTACATAAAAGCATTTGAAACAAAAACACAAACTCCCTAACTAATCCTTCTGAAAGACTAGTAGTACATCATGAGAAGGTTTTAACAAATTGTTCCATGCCAATTCTGCGAGTACAACCCTTCCTTTATTCACGACACTTGTAGCGTTTTTTGTAATCTTGACGGCATAATCTTTGTAGGTGAAATAATTTTTCATTATATTATACGTTTCGAATGTCAATGGAATACTTTTTCCCTCTTTTATCTTGTCACCTATAAGAACACAAATATGACTGCCTGGTTTCAGTACACGTTTTTGTTCTGCAAATATTGCGTGCAACTTTGCATAGAACCGATCTAGTGACATATTACTAAGGTCTTCTTTTTCTTCAGAGTATCTAACCATGTTCCAATACGGAAGATGTATAAAAATCAATGATACCCTATTATTGCTTAATGGTAAACATGACGAATCAGCTTTCCGAATATCAGGACGGACTGGGTTAATATCAAAAGCCAAACACTTTCTCTCCAATTCTTTACAAATGTCGAGTGTTGTTCCAGAACCAGACATACTATCTAAGATCACATCGCCTTCTTTAGAGTATCTTAGAACGCACTGCCTTACTACTTGAGGTATACAGTTACCGTGAAAGACATGTGAGCCGAAACCTTTTTCTCTTGTACCAAAATTCCATATACTCGTAAGTTCGAGATCTTTATCTTCTTGCTGTGCGAGATTTTGCAGTTTCGCATGTTTGTTTATCATTCCCCCTTTTGTCTTGCCCCTTTTTTCTAGCACCCTTGGTGGGTCTTCTGTAATTTCTTGTTCCAATTGTTTTTGTACATCTAAATTATCAGGATTGTTCATGCTCTCGCCTCATTTCTGTCGCTTTACCCCACCAATGTTCTCAACGATGAGATATTTCTGACCCGGAGGTTTGGAGATTAGCAAAGTATCATTGTTTTTCCATTCCAACGCATCAATCAAATCCTTAGGTATACGCACTGTAGCCTGCTTACTTGGCTCAGCGACATGCAGGGTTGCCATATAGTACTAATTTAGTACTATAATTTATATTCCTTTGCCTAAATATGGATATAATTAGTACTATGGTAGTACTAAAAGTTTTACAGTGTTCTATCTGGCGACTGTGACAATTTATTCAACCTGATGAAATTGCAACAGAACTCAATAAAGCAACCATGATACGCCTTAGTCAATCGCCTAACCCCCCTCAGGCCAGCCTTTAAATAGGTCTAATGTTCAGTTCAAAATTGGTAAGAAGGGCAAGAAAAGAGGCGCTCAGAGCGCAAGTAAATGCTCACCTGACCATATTAGGCTAGGACTAAATGCTCCCCCTGTTTTTCAAAAGGGAGCATTTAGAGCAAATAGAAATGCTCCTGCCGGGAATTTCATAACTTTTTAGCAAGCACGTTTTTGCGAGCTTTTTGCTAAAAAGCGAATTTGAACCCGGGTATTCAGAGTTCCCTAAACTTTTGAAGGGAGCGTTTTTGATGAAACTTTTTCCCTAAAAAGTTTCTGAGAGTCTGACATCCTTGACCGGTCTATCCAACCTTTTTGACTTAGTTTACCTAATGGTTTTGGGATGAAACACTTTTGCCATAAGAAGGACAAAAGCCAAAAGGGTTCCTAGATTACAGGAGCTTGGTTCTATCTTGCTACCAAGTGTTTTTAAAAGAGGACAAAATCCAAAATTTTGTCCGCATGGTAAATTATCAGATTTACCATACAATAAGAAAAGAATGAAAAAAGAAAAATTACCCTGGCTCGATAATGTTCTCTTCGGATATCAGCAGCGAATCGTTCTGATCATCAATAAGTGAGATGTCAGAAATAACTGCTGAATCGTTTGACCCGCTGCCAGTCACAGAAATTGGAGAAATGTCAGAATCGCTTAGATTACCGAAATTCGAGCCGTTTATCGAATAGCTTACATTCGCATTCGATTTGGCCGGAGCATTCTCTCCCCCCTTGAGGCATCCAAAGAGCACTAGCAGGGCCAAAAGCCCGACAAAAACCAAAGATTTAGTTTTCATGCATCCTACCTCTTTGTGGCGCTTTTCGTGCCGAGTATATCATGTCCTTTATGGTTTTGGATGCAGTATTTAGGTCTTGGGCGATTTCCCTTTTTTGGCTTTGGCTAAGTTGCGAAGTTCCAGCGGAAGCGATCACTGAATTTGCCGAATCTAGTGACGCTTGGGCACTTGCGATCTGCGAGCTGTAGTTTCCGGAAGCAGGATTTGCCCTTATCTGGTCAAGCACCGAGCTTAGCATCGCAACATCGAACTTAGAGGCAAGATGGAAGTTTGTGCCGTTTTTGCAGTCATCAAAAAAGCAATAGCTTTCGAATGCATTTTTTAGGCTCTTGCTGTCATTGGCAGAAGAAATTGCAACTTGTAGCGGCAAAAGTATCTGGGATTTTGCATCAGACAAAAGGGTTTCCATCTTACTGGTGTTCGTTCCTTTTGATTTTAGGTTTGCAACGCGGTTTTCATAGGGAATAAGCGCATTGTCTGCGCGGTTTACAGCCATGCTTTTTAGCATTCCAAAATTGCAGCTTTCGTAATTCTTGCGGAGACGAAGATCCTCGGATTTCAATAATTCCCTCGTATCATTGCGTGAAGTATCGTTGCGTAATCTTTCATGCCTCCAGTCCCTCATGGCCTCCTTAGCAGCACGGAAATCCGGTTCGTAGGTTTGGTGTAGGTACTCCCGGTAACCAGAAACATCAGAGTTTGCCGCGTAAGTTTGAAGCTGAACCAGGTCGGAACTAAGCTTTGAAGAATAGTTACCCAAACTGGCGTTCTGATCATGAGAGTCAATTGCGTTTATGAGGGCATTTGTAAAATCAATTTTGCATCGGATATCTGCAAGAGAAACATTCATACTTCGCCCCATCATGTTTCCTGGACTAGCCATCATACGTCCTTTATCTTCCATCATATCCTTGCCGGGCACATCTACCCGCTCGGGCATCATTTGTTTTGGTTCAGCTAATTCTCTTTTTTCGATATTTTTAGTTTCCTTGGTTTCCATCATTCTTTGACCCATCATAGGCACAGCGGAAACCAGCGGAATTGCGAGCAAAAGTGCAAGCAAAAACACATATCTTTTATCCATTTTTATCACCGCCTTTCACAAAGGCAACAACTAACCCCCTGGAACGATATTTATATATTACGCGGAACAAGTGGAACAAGTTCTCTCGAAGAGGCAATCTTTTTGCTATTTTTTGAACATCTCGCCAAGTGTAATTAGGTTCCGGTTTCCCTTTTGGGATTTTGTTATTATTCCTTTTGAAAATAGTGATGCAATTCTCCTAGATAGTGTTGCTTTTGCAATATGGGTATTGAGATAAAGGTAAGCTTGGGTGGTTTTTCCTTTTTGGCCATATATTTCCCGGATTATCTGTTTATCAACCTCATCAAGGGTCTTAAAGACATCGTTGGAGTCTAATGGGTCGAGGGCAGTAGGAGACAATGAAGACGAAGGACTTTGATTTTGCGAAGTTTTCTTCTTGTTGTTCGCAAGCACATAGTAAATGATTACACCTAATCCTATTACGAAAAGCCCTGCCGCAATCAGGATTAGATTCGAATCAGTTGATTCCTGGGAACTTAATTCATAAGAGGTTTTTAAGCCAAGACGATGCTGCGGGTCCAAGTTATTAGTTTTCCAGAAAATAGAAAGGCTATCAGCACTTCCGCCTACAGCACCATTTGAGGATTTTATCAAAGCGCCTTTTGGAAGGGTAAGCGAAGCACTAATTGCAGATACATTATATGATGAGCCCAGATCAAGATTGAAATTCCATAAGGAACCAGATTTTGTTGTGAGTGAATCGGTAACTATTTCAAATTCAAGATAATCTGAGGGGACAGTAACAGAAATAATGGTATTGTTGCCCTGCTTCTGAGTGGACGAATCTAAGACAAAGCCGCTTCGATCGTTAACAGTAACACTTTCTACTGGACCTGAAAGGTTAAGATAAACTTTTTGGCCGGAATAATCCGAAAATTCGGATTTTATTATGAGGATGATTTGCCCAGAATTATCCACGCTGCCACTAATATTCATGGAGTTGGCAAAGGATAGTGAAAACAAAACAATGAGACAAAAGAAAATACCGCGAGAATTCATGAACATACTAAAACCACAAGTATTTTATCTTCTCTTGCCTGCTTTTTTCTTCTTGTTGTCCCTTTTTGAGAGGATCAGAGCCAGTATATTTTTGAGTTTTTGTTTTTCTTTTTCTTTATCAGATAGTTTGGCAGTTGTTTGGGGTTTTTTGGATTGATCTTTCTTGGAAGTAGGCGATCGGGAACTAGCTGGTTTGATGGATTTTATTAATTCATTGACTTTCCCGATATTTTTTCCCCTTTTGGTTTTACGCCAGGAGTACAGAGCTTTTGATTTGGTTTTACTAAGTTCAGTAGGAGCGGGAGCTTCGGAGGGAGAAAGAACAGGCCTAGGAGAGGCGCCTTTAGATGCATCTTTTTTAGGAATTAGGGTTCTCGCCTTCTTTTCACGAATAATCTTTTGAACGGCGAGCTTTTGCGAGATTTTTTCTGACTTTTTAGTTTTTATTTTCATAGATTTCATCGATTTTACTTCTGGACCTAAACCGGTTTCGAGTTTAGTTTTTAGTTTGACTTTGCTCGGTGCAGCTCTTTTCGGAGACGAGTTCTTGATTTTCCTTTGTTTTTTTGGCTTTGTTATCACAGCAGCAGTTCCAGCATCTGAAGGGGAAGGAGGCGGATCCTTAGATGATCGATCTGCGTTTATAGTTGAAATAGTTGAAGATAAATTGCCAAAAATAAGTCTAAGGGAAGGTTTCTTTGCCACATTTTGTTCCGCAGCAGTAAGCGATTTGGAGGAAATCGGTTTGAGAGCAGCATCTCCCTCATCTTGCTCATCTTCCTCATCGTTTGAACCAGAGACAGTAGAATCAACTTTTAGTGGCATTAGCCGAGGGTCTTCAAAAAGATATTTGCCAAAAAGACCGACACCTGAAGAAGTTTTGATTAATATTGGAGCAGCATCTTGGCTTTGAGCTTCTGATTGCCCATCAGAAAGGTTATTTTGGTTATTTTGGCCAGGGGCAGGATTTTGAGCTCGATCTATTTCGATAGTTTGCTCGAAAGTTGCTTTTTCAATTGAAGTTTGGCCAGCGTAGGAATTGCCGTTTGCTTTGAAATCGACATCTCGCATAAAAACAAAGTTGCTCAGGTCGCCATTACTCAGATCATTTGGGATTGGAATGGCAATGGAATCAAATTGAGATTCCTGAGGAGTTGAAGGCAGGGGCTGATTTTCCTGAAATTGTAATGTTGACAAATCTAAATTTTGTTGTTGCTGTAGTGCAAACAAATTGTCTTGAACAGGATTGGAATATTTGTCTAAGTAATTTTCTCCTAGGTTTTTGCGTGCCAAACTATCAAAACTTTCCTTAGCTTTCCCAGTTAATGAAGAACTCATGGATAAGATTTTAGTTATTTCAGTCTGTGCAGTTTTATCTCCAGAGTCAGCACGAATTTTGAGGAGGGCAAGAAGTTTATCTGCTTTCTGCAGTTCTGCAACATGTGCTGCAGCGTCTGGGTCAGGATGGGTGGCCACCCAAGCATCCATCAGTTTAGATACTTCTACAGGATTCGGAGTGCAATCGATCAAAAATAGTATTTTTTGACGGCCTTCATCCCTTACAGAAAGACCTTCCTGACCAGTATGATTGTGGCTCCGAACCCTACCCCTACATTGATTTTGAGTTAAATCCTTAGCTCGAGCATTTTCTTGGGTGCGCGGTTCTGCCATTTGATATCATCTTGGTCGCTATTATATCAAACCATAATCAGATATCTCTATATTTATTTTTATCGTCTTTTATCTATAGATATTAGAGGTGTAGAATAATGGATTACAACAAGGATTTCAAAATGCCGAGCTTCAAAAAGATTTCTGATTACATTTGGGAAATCGGAACAGATTTCAAACCTGGAATGCGTGTTCCTGCAAGAATTTATACTAATGAAGCAGGGTTAAAGCAGATGGACATGCATGTTTATGACCAGATAACTAACGTTGCAACATTACCTGGAATAGTGAAAAATGCTTATTGTATGCCAGACGGGCACAGTGGCTACGGTTTTCCAATTGGCGGAGTAGCTGCATTTGATGCAAATGAAGGAGTAATTTCTCCAGGTGGAATTGGTTTTGATATTAACTGCGGAATGAGATTGATTCTGACCAACTTGACGATCAGAGATGTCCAACCGCACCTAAAACAATTAGTTAATCGCTTATTCGAAAAAGTTCCAGCAGGAGTTGGAAGTAGCGGATTTGTTAAGTTAGATAAACCAACTTTCAGAAAAGTAATCGAAGAAGGATCAGAATGGTGCGTAAATAACGGTTATGGATGGAAAGATGATCTGGAAGTAACCGAACTTGGCGGACGGGCAGAAGGTGCGGATGAGAAAAAGGTAAGTGGAAAATCCGTGGAAAGAGGAAAAGACCAGATCGGAACGCTAGGAAGCGGAAATCACTATTTGGAAATCCAGCACGTTCGGCCTGAAAACATAATTGACAAAACACTTGCTAAGAAATGGGGATTATTCGAAGACCAAATAGTGATTATGTTCCACTGCGGATCTCGCGGATTTGGGCATCAGGTCGCTACAGATTACCTTAACCTTTTCCTAAACGTCATGGAAAGTAAATACAAAATCAAAATTCTGGATAGAGAATTAGCTTGCGCTCCATTCAATTCTCCGGAAGGGCAAGACTATTTCTCTGCAATGAAATGCGCAGTTAATATGAGTTTTGCTAATCGTCAAACAATTGTTCATAGGCTCAGGGAAGTATTTTCTGAAGTTTTCAAGATGGATGCTGAAAAATTAGGCATGAAACAGGTTTACGATGTTGCACATAACCGGGCGAGCCTGGAGAAACATTTAGTTGATGGATCCTGGCGTGAGTTAATTGTCCATCGAAAAGGTGCAACAGCTGCTTATGGTCCGGGCCGGGAAGAACTTATGCCAAGATATAGGGATGATGGTCAGCCAGTAATTATTGGCGGTTCAATGGAAACTGGCAGCTACTTACTTGCTGGAACTGAAAGTGGTGCTGAAACCTGGTTTACAACTGCCCATGGGTCTGGAAGAACCATGTCAAGAACTAAAGCAAAGTCCATGTGGAAAGGCGAGCAACTTCAGAAGGATATGGAAAAGCGCGGGATCTACGTGAAGAGTGTTTCTTATGCTGGTCTTGCTGAAGAAGCAGGCGGAGCATACAAGGATATTGATGAAGTAATTGATGTGAGCCATAATGCTGGAATTTCAAAGAAAGTTGCAAAGCTGATTCCGATTGGGAATGTTAAAGGTTAGACTCAACCATTTTTTGGTTTAGGCAGCCTTTTCCAGAGGAAATTAAAATAATTCATATAGTTTTTAGCAACGCCTTGGTTTTCCAAAACAAAGGCAAATGGATTTTCACTCCAAATGATATTCGCAACTTTATTTCCAAAAACTACAATAAAATGCGGGCTGTTAAATTCATGAGGAAGCAATTTGTACTCATAAAATTTTAGTTTTTCTTTTTTGTATGGGGTCAAGGTTGTTACTAAAGGTTCTGAAATCAGAATATCGTGCCAGAATACTTTCCTCTCAATTCTGCGGGCATTCCATTTATTCCAGAAATTTCCTAAGTATCTTTTCACGCCCCAATTTGCTCCGATAAAATAATTGTCCGGATAATTCAGCAGGTCTTCATAAATTGTTTTTACACTTTCCTTGCCACGATAAACTCGAACCTTTATTTCTTCCTTGCTGCTCTCAAAAAGTTTTATCATATTGGGCAATTCTTTAGCGACTTCTAATCTTGCCTGATCAATTTCTTGCTCTTGTTCATTAAGATAAGTTAGAATTTGTTTTGGATGGGTAATGTGATAAATTTTTTTCTTATCTTCGATATTGTAGTTGACCAAGCCTTTCGAGATTAGTTTGTTTATTATATCGTATACGTTCCGCCTTTCAATTCCAGTATATTCATGAATCAACTGAAGGTTAGGATTTTCACTCCTAAGTATTGCTTCGTAAACCTTGCCTTCACCATCTGAAAAACCAATTTTCTTCCAATTCATTAGGGTATCAATAACAAGAATAGAATATAATGGTATCCTTACAACACCACAATTATTTATATAGTTATTAAAGGATAACATTTATGTGGAGGGATAGAGATGAGAAACCGAAAATATAGTCAGAAAATAGGTTTGGCTGGAACTATTGCAATCGCCACATTTGCCGGATTTCATGGAAGAGCTAATGCAGAGGAACCGGCACATGCTACAGAAGTCAGACCTTATCCTAATTTTTCTGGTGAAGGAATGCATGGAAATCCAGCCATTTGGCCTCAATATGGGAATTGGGGATATTTGGAATTAGGATTGGATCAAGATTCAAAGCTAGCGGGCTGGTTGATGTTAAGTTCAAAATTAGGAGGAAAAGTTCATGGAGTATTAAGCGTAAATCAGGATTTTGATGCCAAAAAAACAAACTTAATGTTGGCATTGGCATTTCCTATTTCAGAGAGATTATTTCTTGGTGGGGCACTGCTAGATTCCGCAGGAAACATAGAAGGGAAATTTGGATTAGCACATATTTACAAGTTAAGAAAATTGCTATGGAGAAGTGGAATTGAATATGACGCAGGGCAAAACGGGGTAAAGGCAGCAAGTGAACTGCGGTTTTTGGCTGGACCGATTGAATTAACTTTATCATTGAATGCTAATGCAAGATTTTCTGGATCAGGAGTTGAATATAATGGGCAAGGGATTGGAGGGCAATTTAGGTACGGGGATCATCTCCTATCAGCTGGAGCTGGTGGAAGAAGTCTGGCGGATTGGAAAAACCTAAATTTGCATTACCGATTTTTCATCAACAGCAATACGATGCTGGATGTTTTTGTTAGTGGGAAACTTCCAAGTTTTTCCGAGCAGCGTTATATTAGCGCAGGAGTTACGAGATTGTGGTGAGGGGAAAAACCAGATCTCCATTTCATTCTTTAGAAGGTATGATTTTTACTCCCATCATCCGGCACCGACTTCCTTTTGAAGAGGGTTTAGCTAGAGCCGAAAAAGATAATCGCATCATTTGTGGTGTAGGGCCAGGGCTTTTTTTAGATAGGGATATCTCGCCCTTAGCCACAGGCACTATTGCAGCTCATGTTAGACCTACAGAAAAACTTGGTAAAACTATTGAAAGGATTTATCGGAAAGCAGGACAACGATGGGTTTTTCATGTGCCAAAAGAGTATCGACAAGAAAAAAATGCGCTGCTTTTTGTCCATCATCCTTTTTGGGTTTTGGAAGTAGACGGAATAAACCGGGTTATCCATAGTGAGCAGGCCAGAGTGCATCGTTTCCCTTCTTTTCCTTCTTGTAGTGGATGGTACGAACTTGATGAAAAAGACCATCTGCCCATTAGTGCCTCGGTTAGCTCAGAAACGTTTCGGCTGATCGTTAGAGGTGGTCGCCGAAAGAACTTCTGGGTAGATATAGGGCATCTGAGAAGAGCTTCAACTTATGTTGGCCCAATTGTTAAGCAGTATTCTGGTTATAGGTCTCCATATGATTCAAATCTTACTCACTTACATATACATAGATTTGCCATGGATTGGAACCCTTCTTGGAAATGCATCCTAATTGGCATTCGCTTTAGAGCAAGAGAAAAAATCAAAAACCGAATAGCCCTAGAAGGCTTGCCTGAAGAACATCCTGTTCGTAGATTGCGGGGTTTAGGAGAGGATCAAATTGCCGGAGTCATTGTTCATTCTGACCAAAAGACCCAGCAGATTCCTGTCCTCAAAGGCAGCACATTAAATTGTCTACGCGGTTACTCCGATATTCGGTTTTCTTGTGAAGCAGGATATTGCGGGGTATGTCTTGTGGAGGTTTTAAGAGGAAAAGAAAACCTATCAAAACCAGGTATTATGGAACTAAAGGAGTTGGCGAGTTTCCCGGATCCGGATAATAAGCGCTTAATCTGTTTGGCAAAAATAAAAGAAGGGGAAGTTGAGGTTAGGGTTTCTGAAAAGAATGTTGATAGTTAAAATAGAACATTTTTATTTATTTGCTACAACTATAACATAATGCAAAATGCCTGTCCAAAATTCAAAATAAATTTAGGTAAACTAAATCAGGAACTTCACTCCAGATATTTTAGATTCATAAACACTAATCGTACTTTTGTTAATGCATTAAAAGAGACTGAGCAGGTGCAGGGCATACTCGCCTATCCAAATAGAGGAATGCTAGATTCAAAATATATTGGAGCTATTTCAGAGCACCTACCGATAGCCACTGGAAAAATGGCTGCATATGCCAAGAAAGGTCATGAACTTGGAAATAGAGTTGAGTGGTATGATGATGAAACAGGACAAAGATGGGTTTTCGTAGTTCCTGATCAATATAAAAATGAAAAAGGAGTTCTTTTTGTCGATCATCCATTTTGGGTTTTGGAAGAAGATGGAAATAATTTTGTTGTGCATAGCGAACCTGAAAAAGTAGAATTACAGGAAAAATTTCCGCGCTTAAGTGGTGCATATGGTGCAGATAGATGCGTGTTTCCTTATATCAAAAAAAGAATGAGCGAAGCAGAAGTAGCAGAATTCCCAGAAAATAAGGGCAGGAGATTTGGAAAAGGGGATATCTGGTTAGATGTGCCAAGTTCTGCAGTAAACCTATTGATAGAAGATTCAAGAGTGGGGCCAGTATTGTTAAGCGGCAAGAATTATTTATTCTGTACTTTATGGTTAAATTGGAAACCTGGAATTGAGTGTCTTCTCCCTCTTTATGCAAACACAGTCATTCAAAATATTTTAGCATTACATCGTATTTCGCTAGAGAGCCCGTGTAGAAAATACCGAAATTTGCCAGAAGTAAAAATGGCAAAGGTAAGGGTACTTAGAACTGGAAAAAGTTTTGAGTTGCCTGAAGGAAGTTCGTTATCTAATTTACCGGAGTTACCAAATGGAGCGTATTTCAGTTGCATGCACGGTTCATGCCTTCGCTGTGGCATAAGAGTAACGACAGGAATGGAAAATTTAGAACCCCCAGATGAAAGAGAAGTTGAAATTGGAAGAGCATACCATGGATACCGGCTTGCCTGCCTTGCCAGAATAAGGGAAGGCGAAGTTGAAATCGATTAAATCTCCGGCGCTTCCATCATTGACCTGAGCAAACTCTTTGATGCTTCCATCTGGTTTGGTATCCCGCCTTTAATAAAGAACCCGCGCCGTGTGGCAATCAAAACCAAAAGGTCTTCTGAATATTTGACATTTGCTTTAGCAAGATCAATATCATAATAAGTTTCGAGCCATTTTCTTAGTTTTTGACTTCTTAGGATTTTTTCTGCAAACTTATGTGCATAATATTCAGGATCACCCTTAACATTCAGTGCGCCCTTTCCAATTAACGCATCTCTATTTTCTCCTTCTGGGAAAATACCGCGATAATCAGAAATAACCAGATCATCAGTAATATTTACCCATTGCAGATCTTTTGTTGTTCCGGCAACAGCTGAAACTTTTGCAGCCGCTCGTTTTGCAAGCAGGTTGATTAGCGTACTTTTACCAACATTAGGATAACCAACTAAAACTGCATGAATGGGACGAACATGGGTTTTTTCCATTATTGCTTTGATTATGATATTGCGATCATCCCGATTTGGGTTTTTCGCACTTACATATAATGATCCCTTAGGAAGTACGGCTTTAGGGGCTCCACCTATTATTAGATCCAGCTTATTTACAATAATAAGAAGTCTTTTCGAGCCGGAAAACTTTTCAGCAAGTGGAATTCTTGTGCCGTTAATGTTTCTTCCATCAACTACTTCTATGATCAGATCTGCACCATGAATGATATCTTTTAGCCTCTGCCAGTCGTTCATCATTCGCTGACCCATGGTTCGCAGATCTCTAGGAGGATGAGCTTTGAACCTTCGCGGGCCTGAAGCAGTATCCCGCTTTACTTTGCGAAATTGTTGGTTTTGATTTTTATTCATACAGGGATAAGACTGACGAATATTAAAATAAAGTAGCATTAACATTCTCAAACCGCTCTGGAGCGGTGCCAACAATAAATAAGACTTTTGGCATGAACATGCTGACCGGGAGATAGAATCATGACTAAAGATGAGATGGCGCTTGCACAAATAAATCGGGCGTGGGGGAATACCTGCAAAGTCCTCTTAGGAACAGAGGCCGGGGATTTGCTCGAATTTACTGATTATCTCAAAAGATATACTGATCCGATAGAAATGAGAAAATCAGCGCTTAGTGGGAAAGACGTGAGTATTTCCTCGAAAAGAATTCCAAAAACTGCACCAGTTATGAGCCAGGATGAATTGGAAGAGTATACCAATAAAATGTCAAAAATTCCTTTTGATATAAACAAAATCAAAGACATTGATTCAATAATGGAAGCAGCTCGTGAAAAAGCATATTATACAGGCAATGTTGTCTTGGGAAACTCAACTAACGTACTTGATTCCCATCGTTGTGTGAACACTAATTATGCAATAGGCTGCCAAGATGTTTATGACGGAAAGTACGTTGCATACACAACTTCAATCCGAAAACCTGAATATTCATTTGGCTGCTGCTGGGGAGGGGAAATACAGTTTTGTATAAAAATTCTTGATCCCTATAAGATGGCCCGTTGCATGGAATGTTTCCACATCAACGTTGCATCAGACCTTTATTATTGCGGAAGTATGGAAGACTGCAACAACTGCATGTTTTCGTTTAACCAAAGGAACAAGAGCTATTTGATTGGAAATGTCCAGCTTAGCAAAGAGCGCTATAATGAACTACGACACAAGTTAGTTGCTGAGATTGTAGAAGATTTTAAGAAGAACAAAAAAGTGCCTTCGATTATCGATATAATATTAGGAAAATAATATTCACAAGTAATGATCATGAAGTGATAAAATGGATGAATTCGAAAAGGGATTGAAATCAAAAGGTTTCAATAATAGTCAAACAGAGTTTGAGAAGATATTCCAGACCATGACTTCAATCATCCTGGGCAGAAAGCTTAGCGGTTACTTAGATTATGAAGAGTGGCTGAGTAAAAATGTATCAAATATTGAAACAATAAAATCTGCAATAAGCGATGAACCAGTTTACATTCCACAGCAGTTTGAGTTTTATCAAGATGTTAAGCCAAAAATTGTGACAATAAATGAGGCATATGAAAAATTAGGCAAAAACCAGTTAAGCGAATCTGAACTCCGGAAACTTTCTTTAAAAAATGCTTCAATTGTGCTGCAAAACATATCAATGACAACCATGGACACTCAGTATGGAAAAAATGTAAGTGTTGAGCAATCTTCATTATATTATGAGTCCCATGTTTGCCTAAAGGGAACGGGGCTGGTTTATTCGAAATACTCGCTTTTCTCTTTTTGGCCAAGGCAATCTGAATATACCATGGGCTGCTATTACTTATTCTCCTCAAAATTCTGCATAAGATGTTTTAATTCAGAGAATCTAAACCGCTGCTTTGAAGTTAGTGATTCTAATAACTGCAGCGACTGCTATTTTTGCTATAACTGCGAGAACTTGAATGATTGTATGTTCTGTTTTAATGTTAAGTCAAAAAGATATGCAATCGCAAATGTAGAAGTTGGAAAGGAAAATTACATGAAGATAAAGAAGATGTTTTTGGAAGAATTAGCAAAAAGGCTGGAAAAAGAAAAGAAATTGGATTTTTCAATTTTTAGTCTTGCGGATTAGACCATTGGAAATCTACGGATTTATAAAATTTATTTTCGTATTGTAAATTTGTTAATTTACAATTCTGAAAAATTTTCACAAAATTTTTCATCGGGATCTTTATATGAGCTTAACTCAAAAGGAAGAAAAAATACTAAAGTCCATAGTTGTGCCTAGTGAAAATAATCCTCACGCTCCGGAATTTCCACCGGGAAATCCAAAATTTCCCGCAACTGCGACGTATAAAATTGAGGTACCTGGATTTAGTGACGTTTGGCTAAAAGATGAAAGCATAAACCCAACTGGGACGCATAAGGACCGGATGGCGTGGGAAATCATAGTCACATATAAACAATTTTTACTTGCAAAAAAACAGGGCATCATACCGAGGCTGCCGGAATTATCAATCCTTAGTTCAGGATCAGCAGCTCTTGCAATCCAAAGCCAGCTTAGAAAATACGGGCTGCCGAACCTGCGGGTTCTGATAGATGCCAATACAAAGCCAAAAATTACTAATTATTTGAAGAAGATAGGGTGTATGATCTTTAAAAGAAACCTTGGGAAAAAATTACTGAATTGGGAGGACATCCTAAGGCTAACAGAAAATTCAGATGGGTTCGATATAACTTCTAACGAGGCGTATGATCCTACAATACGATTTTATGACTGGATGAGTTATGAGATCATAAACAGCAATGCAGAGTTTGTATTCATCCCTTTTGGAACTGGCCAATTGTATGAAAATATCATGAATATCGTAAAACGGGAACTCACATACAAATTCAAAGATCCACGGTTTAAGGGAAGAAAAAATGACTTAAGGAAATGCTCATTTTTAGGAGCAACAACATTTGATCCTAAAAGCAAGGCAGACAAGCTGTATGCACCATTTCTCCCATTTGCAAATTACTCGAAACAATGGATAAAGTATTACATTTACACAAATACTGCGGGTAAAATGAGCTCCGTCTATTCGGTTAAAGAAAAATATTTGGATAAGGCAATACGAGTTGCAGAAGATAATGGGATAAATTGTGAGCCTTCGGGGATTGCAGGTTTGGCACTAATGCTTCAAATGAAAAATAGCCTTCCAAAAAACAAGAAAATGCTCATTGTAAATACGGGAAAAACAAAATTTCCGGACCAGAAGTGGGAAAAATCTTAGCGAATAATCCTCAAAATCTCATTTAATATCGGCATCAGTTTCCTTTCGGATTTTCGCAGCAGCTCGGCACAGGTACTTTCGCTTACACCGAGCTTTTCAGCAAGTTCCCTAATCGAAACCTTCTTTGGCTCTTCATAATATCCATACTTGCACGCAAGATCAAATACTTCCATCTGCCGGTCTGTCAAAAGTTCGCTTGCAGTCTGGAGCTTGGTAAACCCGGAGCTCCGAAAAGCTTCTAAGGAAACATTACTCTTAGCATCCAGATAGCGCTTGGATTTTATTTTAAGATCATAACCTTTTTCGCTTACCAGGTCCATGAACTTCTTGAGGTTTTCGAAACTTGGCGCAATCATAGTCACCCGGTCAAGCCCGCCGGGTTCGGTCCAGGTTGGCGAAATCCAGGCGACATTTGCCTTTGCAAGGTATGGAGCAGTTGCAAGGTGCTTTTTCTGCTTTATAATTATATGAGTAAGCCGGGCATTCTGCTGGATTATCGGGACTTCAAGCACTTCTTTGTGTTCTTTTAGAAGGCGGATGGTTTTTTCGGCATCTTTCGTAGGGATCTCGAACATATTTGAAACCGTTTTTTCATCCTGACCGATTGTTGCGAGCCATATGACATCCTCCCCACCCTAAAGGGTGGGGTTTCCTTTTTTGGGATGTCAAAAACTCACAAGAGTTTTTTGTACTGATTGATTTTGCACATATTTTCTTACAGTCTTCAGATCAACATCACTAACCGTCCTGAAGAACTT
>JACRGB010000018.1 GCA_016212505.1 Microcaldota archaeon | reverse complement strand
ATATGAGCTTTTACGAATTCTTAATGAGAGTAATAAAAACTTATTTTTATAATAAATTAGGCACTAGTAAATTTCAGCATATTGAATTTTATCCCGTTAAATCAGAAAACACTTTTTCAACACTGGGCGCGGAAATGAACCGGCACAAAGAATATAAAGAAAGTCAATAGCCTTATTCTTATGAATAATGAGGAGCTTGCTGAAGCATGTGGAATCCATGCTGGAGACGGCCATCTGAGAAATAAAAATTACAATAGGGAGTTAGATATAAGTGGGTCGTTTGAAGAAGAGATTTACTACTTAAATAAAGTCATTCCACTATTTTCAAAGGTTTTTAATGTAAATATCAAAGGCAGAACATTTCCTAAAAGGGGAACATACGGTTTCATTATCAGAGATAAAAAAACAATAGAAAAAATGCATGAACTTGGTTTTCCATACGGAAGAAAAAGTAATATAGTAAGTGCTCCGGAATTTGTAATGAAAACCTCCAACATCAGAATTAAGAGCGCATTTTTACGAGGTTTATTTGATACGGATGGGTCAGTGTATTTCCTAAGAAGCAGAGGAAAAAAATATTGTGAATTCAAAAGAAATTTCAATTACTATCCAGTAATAAATATAACCACTACTTCAAAAAGTCTTTTTGAGGATACCAAACGATTGCTTGATGAAGTTGGATTTGATTATTCTTATGATGTGAGAAAACAAACTAATCCAAAATGGGCAGATGCTCACCGAATCTGGATAAAAGGGGAACGCGTAGTCGAATGGATGGAGAAGGTAGGGATTAACAATCCCATAAAATCGAGCAGGTATGAAATTTGGAAAAAATATGGTCACTGTCCTTCAAATACGACTTATTCAGAACGCTTATCAATATTACGGAACGAAATAAGGCTAGATATTGGGCCCGTGTGGCAACCAGCCTTGAACGTGCTAGTTCAAGATTAGCACGCAAGGCGTGCAATGGATAACCTGCAGGGCTTCGAATGCCACTCCTGAATGCAGGAGATACTCTGAGATCCGGGTTCAAATGAGTTTTCAGTTTTGTTCTTGAGGTTTTGAGTTTAGTTACTCGAAACTGGAAACAGATAACTGAAAACTCTGCTTTTCCCGGCGGGCCCGATTTTTTGTTTGGCTTTAGCGCGAGCCTTAGCTTTTCTGAGAAAAAATCGGGAACGAAGTGAACAAGCGTAGCGAAGTTCACAACGGGCCCGATTTATCTTTTTGTTTGCAGTTTCCAGTTTTGGGTTTCGGCTCATGGAAATTGGGAACGAAGTGCAATTCGCAAATTTCACAACTGGCCCGATTTTATTTTTTCTCTTTTGTTAACTACTTCTTTGTTATGGTTTTATAAAGTTAGAATGAATAGTAATAAATGGTGTAATTTTGAGAAGGATAGGAAGACCAGCCAACTTAGAAGGAGCGCAAGGGCAACGCAAATTACCAGAGCCAGTAGTGGAAACAATAACAAGATTGGCCAGGCACGAGAATGTTGATGCAGTGGCTTTGGCAGTGGTGCCACAGTTATCACGTTTGAAAACAGAAGCACTTTGCTCTTTGATTGGTTCTTTAGATCGTGAAAGTGTGGAAAAGACCATTGTAGCAGATACGGATATGAACCCAAGTAGGGAAGGATATCTGCCTGAAAAAGTGCTTGAAGGTGCACAAGAAATCTTAGCGCGGAGTTTAGAGGCAAAACAAACAAAAAAGAACGGAGATATGGAAGGTATTTTTAGTTTGCCCTTTTTCGGATTGATTGGCATGCTGTTTATTAGTGGGTTAAGTAGGCAGGCAGATAGGATTTTCGGAAAAATATTAATTACAATAGCCGAGCCAATAATGGAAATAATAATGAAAACAGGTATCGATGGAGCATATGGAGCAGTAATTTCAATGGTCACAGGCGTCATAGGGATCGGAGGAGGAATAGGTCTACTTGGAAGCACTTTAGTTAAGGGAGCACACATGATAGCAGATCCATATGCACGAAAAAGCATCAAGGCATTAGGAAGGGCAGAAAAGCTTCCTGAACCAGTTAAGAAGATTTTGAAAAGAATAACTTCTGGAGCGCAAGCTCCTGGGCCTCAAAAACTATTGGCAGCTGGGGAAGGCATAGGATTCAGCCCAGAAGGCGAAGCGATAGCAAGACACCTAATTAGTTAATTCACTTAAAACTTAAGCTTCCAATAAAGTATGTGGAACTTATCCCTCGAGCCTATCAGCTCGCAATCTACACTTCAATAATGCAGAAAGGCAACACATTAGTGGTACTGCCGACTGGACTGGGAAAAACGCTCATTGGATTAATGCTAATAAAAGAAAAAATGAAGCAAGGCCGCTGCTTGTTTTTAACTCCAACAAAGCCACTTGCAAAACAACACTATGAATCGATACTAAAAACGCTCGAGCTATCGGATAAAAATGTTTCTTTGGTTAGCGGCGAAAGCACGCCAAAGAAAAGGAAAGAACTTTATACTGTCGATATTGTTGTTGCAACTCCGCAAACAATAAACAATGATATTGACAATTTGGTTCTTCAAATCGGAACCAAAGAGTCGCCAGTATTTTCTTTAGTCATCGTAGATGAATGTCATAGAACGATTGGGAATTATGCTTATTCCAAGATTGCACAAAAACTGGTCAACCCAAAAACGCTTTTTGTTGGACTTACTGCTTCGCCAGGCGGAAGGCGAGAGCGAATAAAGGAAGTTATGGGCTGGCTAAATATAAATAATGTTGAAATCCGCTCGCATAATGATCCGGACGTAGCACCGTACGTACAAAAAAGCACTGCAACCTGGGTGCAGGTTGAACTAACTGACCACTTCAAAGAAATTAAGGGCGAGCTCGATAAATTAACTGGAAAATATGCGCAAAGACTTTCTGGAATGGGTTTCCCCCCTCCGTTAAAGCACAAGGGACAGTTCATGCAATTGCGCCAGCGCATTTTGAACATACCCAGCCCGATCAAATATCCGGCACTTGTCCAGTATTCTGTCCTGCTCCATACTTTGCATATGACCGAGCTGCTTGAAACCCAGGGGATCTACCCACTACGGGGTTATCTGGAAAAATTAGCTGGAAAAGATTCAAAGTCGGCAAAACTGCTCCTAAACGAACCGGGATTAGCAAAAATAAAAGAGCTTGCTGCCAAAGAAGAAGATCACCCTAAGATGCCGGTGCTTGTTGAAAAACTAAAAGTAATGAAAGGTAAGAAAGTAATTGTATTTGCACAATATCGGGCACAAATAGCAAGAATCGAGCGGGTGCTGCAGGACAATGGAATAGCAGCAAAATTATTTGTTGGGAAAAAGGATGGGGTGACAAGAAAAATACAAGAGGAAACAATAGCCCAGTTCCGGGAAGGCAAATTTGATGTACTTGTTGCTAGCAGCATTGCAGAAGAAGGTCTCGACATTCCGGCAGTGGATGCAGTGATATTTTATGAGCCGATCCCGAGCGAAATTAGAAGCATCCAACGCCGCGGGAGGGCCGCAAGGCTAAAGGAAGGAGAAGTCATCGTACTTATGACACTTGGAACGCGGGACGAATATTATTACCATGCATCAAAAAATCGGGAGAAAAAAATGAAAACCATACTAAGTGGAATGATGAACAAAGGCAGTGAAGCTAAGCCAGTAAGGGCGAATGAGTTAGCAAAAAACAATGAAACAGGCGAAACAAAATCAGAGAAACAGAAAAAATTGTCCGAATTCTGACTACCCCTAAATCAGTGGTTTATATTTAAAGTTTATGATACATATTGATAGAGCATGGGTGGAGGAACAGTAGTTCAAGAAGGCAGAGTGATTCTAGCTCCAGGTTCTGATAGAAGGCCAAAGTGGAGAAACCCAAAGGTGGACCAACTAAACAGAATTACGGGTGGACAAGGAACTTATAGGATAACTGAGACCCTGCAAAGAGTCCTAAAAAATGCAAACATTTACGATGCTATAGAGGAAAAAGGAAAAGGGGGAGGGTTGCGATAGTAGAAAGAAAGGATACGAAGCCTATTCCTGAAAAAGACCTGCAGCACCTAAGATCAATTGACCATCCGGTTGTCCCAAAACTGATAGATTATATTTTTGATGAGCCAGCAGGAGTATCTTTGTTTGTTATTGAGCCAGTAGAAGGTGAAAGTTTAGAGCAGTTCATAGCTAAAAAGGGGGACTTGCTTGATAAAGAAAGGGCTAATGATATCCTTGTTGACCTAATAGATGTGGTAGAAAACCTGCAGACAAAATATGGGGAACCAATAATACACAGGGATATTGACCCCAGAAACATCCTGATAGATAATACGGGCAGGATACGCCTCATGGATTTTTGGGCAAGTGTAAGAAGGGAGTATATTCCTGAGGCATATGGTGGGGCAGAAACCAACGACTTCCGGTCTCCAGAGATAGAAAATGGCGTTGAAGGAGATGGGGGAAGTAGAGGAGGTGAAGGAGGCAACGAAGGCAAAGGAAGCATTGGATTAGTTTCCTCCGACCTATATTCTATTGCAGCAATTTATTTATGGCTAAGGACAGGAAAAACTGCGTATGAGGTAAAAAATGAGAAAATACCCTTTAAGATGCCACAAAGCCTAGAGCCGGGAACAAGAAAATTTCTTGCCAAATGTCTTGCAAAAGACCCGAAAGAAAGGTTTGCTTCTGCTAAAGAAATGGGCGATGCGTTCCAAAAAAAGGTTGCTGAACCAAATGTGGCGCTTAAGGCACTGGGAGGAGTACTGGTAAGACTAGAGCGGTTAGTACAGGCTAGAAAAGAAGCAATGCAGGGTTTTTTAGTATCGCTCTGCAACCGGGCACTAGCCCATGCGCGGGAGATTCTGGAACAAATCAAAGAGTTTACAAAAATAGTGATCAGGCCAGTGGCCGGGATTAGCCAAGAGCAGGCAAGAGGAGTAGTAGAACAAAGAACCTGGCTATTTGCCCTGCTCGGAGAGCGAAGGCAGCAGGAGATATTAGCCCGCGCAGGATACCTGCATAATGAAAAAGCTGCAATAGCAAGAAAAATAGTCTTATCAGGCCATCTTCCAAAGGGCGTGGTTTCCACCATTGGCTCATGGGTAGCGCAAGAAAATGCCAAAGCGTTATTTACTATCATTGAACCGGTTGAACCAGCAGGAGCCAGAAAAGCGATTTCATCGGTCTTAAAAAAATTAGGAAACCCGTGGGGTTTTGGGAAAGAAGAAAAAACAAACATACTGCGTTCGATGATTGCACGGGCGTTACCTTCTGGGGATTCGGCAGAATTTGTCTTAAAAGGCTGGGAAACATATGCTTCCAATGTCATTGATTCCCTGCTAGATAGTACACGGAAGGGAGAGGATGCGGAAAAACTTTTCTTATCCGGGGTATTGCTGCGGCCAGGCTACGCAAGAGACCCCAAGGTCAGACTGGCAGGAAGGCTTGAAACTGAAAAACAGCGGGCTTCGGTTTTGATAAGAGGCAGGTACAGAAGGGATGAGGAGGATGAAAATGCAACATTTCAACTGAATCTCCTTAAAGGAATAACCTCTATTGATCTGAAAAAAGAAATAGCACTATCCGAAAATGAAGTTCATGAAAAAGTAGAAGAAGCAATAGCAAGGGACATTCCAGCAGCTAGTGCAGCAGATATGCTTTTGGCAAGCGTGGTAGATGAAGATGGCAGCATCCGCAACAAGCAAATAAAAAGCAGGGAAGCGCGTGAGGTATATGCTGCGAAAGTCCCCACCACCCAGGCAGCACAAGTGCTTTCCGCGGATGTTGTAAAAAGCAGGTACGGGGAAGTTATTCTTGCATTAAAAGTATTGAATAGGGCAGAAGCCAGCGGCGCATTTTCAATCGTAAGTGTACGTGGGTTTAATGGCGGCCATCGGAACAGGAGTGCTGAGGCAATTTTGAAGTACCGTGAGAAGGAAGAGTTTGGGTCTCTTGCAGAAAACGATCTTAGGGCAGACATAATAGAGGGGATGATAAGAAACACCCAAGGCAATGAGCAGGAAAGAAAAATAGTTGCAGAGGCCATAGGCAATGGTAAGATATTCTATCTGGTCCCGATCCTGATAAAGCTTTATCTGGATAAGAGCCCGCAGGTAAGTGAGGCAGCAGCAGAATCAATTATTCAGTTGGCTGAGTTTATGTTCGAGAAAATACCAATACGGGACCCGAAAGGAGCGGATATGAAAACCTCCGGGGAATTGGACAGTGATGTTTATGAGTTTGTAAGGAGATATGGGAATGATTATCCGGCAGAAAATAAAACGGGAAAGAAAAACTTAATGCGACAATTAGCCAATGTAGTAATGCATGGTGAAGCTAGGATCTGATGGGGTTGATGCACATAGCTATACCAAAACAATTAAGAGGAACTGGATTTGTTTACATTGTTTACGCTGTTTATACTATTTAAGCTGATTTCCATAATAAAAGCAAACTCCTCCTCTTCGAGCTTGTAGAAATCCATTAGGTTCTCTTGTTGGGATTTTCCTATCGAGCGGATAAATGGAAGATAAATAAGTGCTTCTTTTCTGTTGGTATGCAACTTACTGCCGATCTTCATCCCGATAGATTTTAACAATGCCCTTCTTCCAATAGAGCGGGACATGTTGCGCAAGAAGCTGGGAAACTGGTATTTGGTAAATTTACGGTAAGGTGCTTTTTTTGCGAGTGCAACACCGGCAGTAGTCAGGTCGATTGAATATTTTAGCAGCTGCCACCTGCTCTTTTTTATCCTGCCATCAAAAATATCTGCCCTTGAGAGAAGATCATACGCACCCGCAATATCAGTTGGGGTTTCATATTCATTTGGGATATTCTCATCTATCCAAAGCTTGAGCAAGTCATAATCGATATCACCCTTCACTGCCTCTTTTGCATCAGCATAAGTTGGGGCTTTGAAAATTAGCCGAACCAGATTAAAAATGTCTTTTTCATGATCGCGCTTGGTTGGCGCGAGTGCTTGAAGGTCGTTAAGTGCCGCCCGCAGATCGCCTTCCGCGTTTTCAGCAATCGATTCAAGTGTGGAATCTGCAATTGAAAGTTTTTCGATTTTGGCAACTTTTTCGAGTGTTTTTTTTATCCCTATCTTGCTGATTTTTTTCATTTCGATTGTTTCGCATTCATTTCGAACCTGGCTGAGTTTGGAGTCCCAAATGTCGGTTGCTGTGAGGATTATTGGGCAAGGAGCACTTTTTATGAAATTTACTATTGCACTTGAACCTCCGCTGTCTTTTCTGCCGGCAAGGATATCCACATCATCCATCAGCACTATTCTTTGCCTTCCGAATAAGCCTCCTGCAAGCAACGTCCCGCCGGTCATTCGCTCCACACGGTCCTTATTACGAAGCTCGCTCGCATTCATTTCAATTATATCAAGATCGTATTGCTCCTTGAGGGCGTATGCAACCGAGGTTTTTCCAATGCCAGGGCGACCCCAAATCAAAAGTGGCCTCCGGGGTTTGCCAGCAAGCCAGTTGACGATCCATTGTTTTATTTTGGTTAAGCTATCCTCATTGCCCGCAATGTCGTCTAGTTTTTTTGGTGAATATTTTATTGTGAAAAGCATAATTAGCACCTAAGAGCCATCACTTCCAAAATTTTTCAACTTCCTGATGTGGATTTTTACTAACAACTATTTTCTCATTACGGTTTAAAATCCAGTTATATTTATGCCATTTGAACCGCTCATCAAGATAGACAATGGCTACACGGTCGCTTTCCTTCCGTCTTCCGCGGCCTGCTGCCTGCAGTGCCTTTATAGTCCCTGGATAAAGGTAGCCATAGTCCCAGCCCCTGCTGAATTTTTTATCATAGTATTCTATTAGAGCACGGGTTTCTACATTCATCTCATCAAGCGCAACTCCGACAATTACTGCGGATTTGATTTCTCCTTCTGCAAAATCAACTCCTTCTGATAATGAGCCTCCTTGAACGGCGCATAACACCCCACCAGAGCCTTCAGTCTTGCCATCAGTTTTGAAATCCTTGATCAGCGCTTTTAGTTCACCTGATTTCATGCCGGATCTTTGGATGTTAAGTTTTTTTGATTTCATTAATGGAATTATGTCTGATAATACGCGATAGGAGGGAAAGAAAATTGCAGTGCCTCCGGGAGTGATAGAAACAATTGAATCGAGCTGGCTTGCTATTTGCCCATATTCTTCTGGGTCTCTTCTGGAATATTTTGTAGTCAGATTATCACTTATGATATTGACTACATTTTCAGCTGCAAACGGGTTTGGATATTCTTTCATCACCGTTTTTTCTTTGCTAAGCCCAAGGACATCGCGGTGCATTTCCAAAGGCAGAAGTGTTCCGCTCATAAGCACCGAAGAATGAGCTTGGTTCAGAATATTGGTTGCGGGGCTTGGGTCAAGCATTCTTTTTGAAAGCACGAAAAAAGGCCCGCGCTTTTTTAGGATTCTTATGCATTCAAATTGCGTATTGCCCCATTCTTCAATGAATTTGGAAATTTTAAGGCAGGCGCTTCTCTTGTCCGTACGGTCGATAAATTCGGTTCCTGCCTTTTCCAGATCCTCAACTACCTTTTTTGGCTCTAAACCGAACCGGCCAAGGAATTCGTGGAATGCAGTTGTTGAAAGGGTGCATTCAGAGCGGCCGGCCAAAAGTTCGTTGCTCCATCTTCCAAATTCCTCCTCAACAGGACCGGAATCTAATCCAACAAAGCGCATTTCTTTTTCCATCCGCTTAAAAGTCAATGAACCAACATTGCTAGATAGGCTCGACCGGACCCGTGCTGCAAGATTATGGGCTTCATCGATAATTATTATTGAATCCTCGATTCTTTTCTTTATTTTGGTTAAGAAAACGTCCCGAATATGTGGAATAAGTATATGATGATAATCCGCAATCACAAGACGGGATTGCTCTGCGATTTTTAGGAGCCATTCGTAGGGACAGCAAGCTGATGAGCGGCCCATTTGTATAAGTTCATGATGGGTTTTGGCGACTCCGTATTGTTCCATTACAACTCTAAAGCGTGAATTTGCCTTAGCTTCATCAAATTTGTTGTAGCCTTTTGCGTTCCCATAATAGGTGCAGTGACCATCTTTCCTTTTTTTTGAACAGCTGTGGTGAAAACTGTCGCTGTCTAACTCAGATAAGGTATCATCGATGCAGCATTGCGAGCGGCCAACCATATCCACTGCCCTTAAGTCAGTCAGCGAATACTTGCTGGCGATTCCATTTACAACATCAAGAGCTATTTTATGCTGCGAAATTTTTGGGGTAAGGAAAAAAACATCAAGATCATTTTCTATCGCGCAGGTTAATGCAGCAGAAAGCGATGCATCGGTTTTTCCCATTCCGGTGCTTGCCTGGGCCATAAAATTCTGCTGGTTAGTTGTAGCCTGATAGATATCTTCCATCAGATCTTTTTGGAATGGTCTGATTTGGTTATGGCGAAAGTAGATTGACACATAGGAAATATGCAGCTAAAATTAATAAGATGGAATTATTTTCTTGCAACAATAAAAGGTACAACATCCCAAATGTTTCCTTCGTGGAGGCGAGGGTCTGCTTGGCCCTTTCTTACCGTCTCATCACAATCAGCATTGGCCTGGTCTATTGCAGTTCCAATAATTGCCGCTCTTATTGTTTCATCAGTAATGCCATTAAGCCGTCCCTGATGAGCCGGCCGTATTCTTACAACTTGGGAAATAACTTCTTCTCTTCCAGGAGTGACTAGAAATTCGCTAAATTCCACCTTGCTTGCCCCGGCTTTCCTAAACTGGCGGTCAAGTCTATCTTTAGAGAGCGGAGGATTTTCAAGAACGGGGGTTGGACTAGATCCAATACGATCTCTAACCAAAACTGCGATTTGTTCATAAACCATTTTAACAAATGGATGCTCGTCTATAGAATATTGGTTTGGGGTCATACCATCTACTTTCTGAGCAGGATCCATTTTCATAAATGCAGTGCTTGTACCTGCAACAATCACTCCAGAAGAAGAAAGAGAAGCAAATATTGAAGCTATTAGTGATTTAAGCGGAAGGCCGGAAGGATCACAATCAAGCCAATGAAGAATTTGGTAGCCAATTGCAAGTTCAGGTTTGGATGTGCCGCCATTGAAACCATTAAGGTTAGTGAGCCGTACTTCTCTGAATGAAACTCTTGAACGATGTGGCTCTGCATCTACGCCAAAGCTTTCTAACCAGCCAGGAGGCAGGTCACTTATTAAATGTGCAAACTCGGCCAGTTCAGGGGCACTTAAAAGGCCAAATTTTGCTTTTGCCAGGGAAATTGCATCGCCAAACTCATCTACTCCAGTCACACGAACACTTGGTGGAAGAGCTTGTAAAAGCCCAAGCGTAGTATCACCATTTCTGCATCCAATATCAGTAACACGGTTAAGACGTTCAATAGCAACACCTGCTGCACGCAGAAGTGCCCCCATCCCTCTTCTTTGCATTTGGGTCCTTGCCTCATAGACTTGTCCGGAAACGCCACCACGAACTGATGCTGGATAATTAGCTTTCATAATATTCCACCCACTCCCTTCTATAATAAGAAACATTTAAAAGAAAGTCGAAATGTGGAACAAGGGGGAAATCCAAAACGAAAACCTCTAAAATAGAGCGCTATTAGAGAGGATATGGACAAAAAAACAATGACCGAACTCATAGCTGGGGTCACGGTTTTTTTTACTGTTTCTTATATTCTTGTTGTAAATCCGACAATCCTTAGCGTAACCGGGATGCCTTACGAAGCTGTTTTTGTTGCTACAGCACTTTCAGCTGCAATAGCCACAATATTAATGGGGCTTTATGCGAATAGGCCTTTTGTTCTTGCTGCAGGAATGGGATTAAACGCTTATTTTGCATATTCAGTAGTTTTAAGCATGGGTATGAGCTGGCAACTTGGACTTGCTGCAGTATTCCTATCAGGATTATTGATATTTTTGCTTTCCTTAACCAAAATTGATTTGGGTGCCGGGATTCCGGAAAGCTTTAAGTTTGCCTTAACCGGAGGGCTTGGGCTTTTCCTTGTTTTTATTGGATTACAAAATGCGCACATAGTGGCGCCAAGCGCAGCAACCATCCTCACCATTGGCAACCTTAAGGCGAACCTTGCACTTATAGCAATAGCTGGATTTTTCATAACCGGCTTACTTATGGCAAGAAAGGTAAATGCGGCGCTTTTAATCGGAATAATTACGGTAACATTGATCGCTTTCGTTTTTGGAGTATCCATACTGCCTTCGGGGGCAGTAAGTTTGCCCCAGATAAATGACCAAATTGCGCTAAAGCTGGATTTCTCACAGGTTAGCAACCTAAAGTTTATTTCAGTAGTTTGGAGCTTTTTCATTATTGGGTTATTTGATATTATTGGAACAGTTAATGCACTTTCTATTGAAGCTGGTTTTGTGGGCAAGAAAGGAGAGGTTAAAGGACTTGAAAAAACAATTAGGGCAAACAGCATTGGAATTATGATTGGCGCGCTCTTAGGAGTGCCTACAATAGTTACTTATCTCGAAAGTGCAACAGGAATAGCAGCAGGCGGAAGGACTGGAAAAACAGCCATAATCGCAGGACTCCTATTTCTGCTAGCGCTCTTCTTCCTGCCATTAATTAAAGCAATACCAATCGAAGCAACATCAGCTGCAATTGTAATAACCGGACTAATGATGGTGCTTTCTATAGTTCGGATAAATCAGGAAGATTTTACAGAAGCACTTCCTGCATTAATGACTCTTGTAACAATACCATTTACGTTTTCAATAGCTCATGGAATTGCGATCGGCTCGATATTTTATGTTTTCCTAAAATTGGTTTCCGGGAAACGAAAGGATATCAGCATTGCAATGTATGTTATTGCATTATTTTCGGTAGTTGATCTTGTGCTGTTTTTATAATTTAATGCTGGGGAGAATAATAGTATGAAATTTCTCTATAATGCCCCAGCAATAATCCATAAAGGTGCATTAATCGTTGGAGATACGCATTTTGGGATGGAAAATAAATTAAGAAAAAAAGGAATTTTTGATGAGCAATTTTCAATGCGTCTTTTTTATAAGTTAGAAGAATTGATCAAGAAAAACAAGATAAAAAAACTGATTTTTCTTGGCGATGTGAAAGAAGAAATACAGTTTATGGATCAGCAAGTTGCTGGAATCCTGGAAAGGCTCTCGAAGCTGTGCGAAATCATCATCGTAAGGGGAAATCATGATGGCGGGATTGAAAAAATTAACAATTCAAAAATTAAAGTAGCACCTGCCGAAGGAATCGTTTATGAAAAACTTGCTCTCGTTCATGGCCACTCCTGGCCAAGTGAAGAATTGATGAAATGCAAATATTTAGTTGCAGCGCACCAGCATCCTTGTGTAATGATTACTGACGCGTTTGGAAAAAAACATTTGGAGAGTGTGTGGTTAATACTGAATGCAGATGATAAAAAACTCTCAGAAAAGTATAAAAGCGCCAATAAAAAAATAAAATTAATTTTGATGCCGGCGTTCAATCCGCTCGTCGGTAGTGCGGTGAACTTGGAAAAAAACGCAATGCTGGGCCCTCTGGTGAACAACAAATTATTTAAACTAGATCATGCATTAGTATTTCAACTTAATGGAACATGCTTAGGAAACTTAAGGCGACTGGTGTAAGTATGGGTAATAAAAGACGGGGAAGAGAACGACTCGAAAACTGCGTATCATGCGGAAGAATGATGCCACGCGATAAAGCTGTGCAATTTAGCAAACGAAAACACTATACGACCGATCTAAAGGAAGACAACATAACCTATACGGATTTTGTTGATTCTTACTATTGTATAAGTTGTGCTAAACATAGGGGAATTTTTGAAATAAAGAAAAGGCAGGCACAGCAAAAAAGAGAGCGTGGCGCGTATGGATGAAGTAACAGTTGAAGGAAAAAAATACATAGCACTGACCGGTGAAATTGGAAACCTCCCCCTGATTGTTGTAAAAGCAAAAAAGGGCTACATTGCCTGCAGTTATATTGATAAGGAAACTGCTGAAAAAGTGGGCGATATTGCAGCATTTGTTTCCGGTGTCAAAAACCTGGACGATGTTAAGAAGGCCAAGATAAGGTGTGCGACCACCTGGGCCGAGGATCTAGGAATCCGCGAAGGCATGAGCGTGAAGAAAGCTCTTGAACTTATGGATGCTGAGGAAAAATAAAAACAACAAATCCCGAAAACCGCTCCCGAAGTTCGAAAAATAGAATTGATTTAGTAGTAGTTAGCTTGGCTCTTGGATTATTCATACAATTGCTCAAAGAAAATTCCGGAGTTCTGGTCAGTTCTTCTTTCTATTCAAAAAGAACGTTGCAAAAATAACAAGCGGGAATATCGCAAGCACTGAGCAAAGATTGGTTTTGTTTGGATCAGCAAAATAATTCTGGGGTGCATTCTGATCATACCGGGTAATCATATCGTTGCAGGTTTGGGCAAGTGTCTTATAGTCATTATCAAAAACACTTGCGCCTCCGCCTCTCCAGCGCTTGATATCACCGCAGGCATCACGCTGATGGGTTATTTTTGCAACATCAAATAGGCAGTTGTTGGTTACGACTTCTGCTTTTTCAGGAGTCTCATCGCCAGCAGTTTGCGGAATAGCAAACCGAACAAAAATTTCCTTGCAGGTATCCATTGCCAGATCATTATCATTAAACACAGAAGCCTGGGTTATTGCGGCCGTATGAAGGCAGGCGATTTGCTCCGATGGCCTTGGAATGTGGCCATCCTGTGGATTATCGCACTCTGCGGCATCCTTAAGGCCAAGGCCATGGCCCTGCTGGCTGCAACCGCTCAAAAATAGCAGGATGATTGCGACAAAAACCACGGCAATGGGATAGCGCATATTATCAACGCGTTTTTTCAGCATATGGCTCGAGTAATTTCCTTGCTTTTGCCAGCACAATGGAAATCTCTTTTTCGTTTTTAGCGCCTGCGCAAATCACTTTCCCATTCTTAAAGAGCAATAATGAGGCTTTTGGCTCCTTAAACTTGAGGATCGCGCCCGGGAACTGCTCGGGTTCGTATTCGACATCTTTTATCTTATATGCGATACGGTAAAGGTCGAGTTCAAGGTCAAGGCTTGCCGAAGCGACGATATTGGTTATATCGATCTTTGGTTTTTTGGTTTTTGTTATTCGCTTTGCATATGGAGTAAGCATTTGTATTGTTCGGTCAATTGTTTTTTCAATATGCGAGCGCTTTTTGCAGCCTACGCAGACAACCTTGCCGTTTTTGAAGAGAAGCAATGACGCTTTGATCGGCTCCTTGAATTTTAATATTGCACCCGGAAACTGTTCTGGCTCGTATTCTATCTCCTTTATCTTATTTGCCAGGGCATACAAGTCCAGCTCAAGGCCCAATGATGCTGATGCCACCATATTAGTGATTACAAAATCCGGTTTTTTACCCAAAAAACTCACCCTCTTTATAAATCATTTATAAACCTTTTTATATTACTAAGCCTTTATAAAGACTTTTACTCATCAATAGTGCCTACATTAGTGGTCTATATGGTAAAATCATCAAGAGGAATGCTCAGTCGTAGGACGAGGAAGCTAAAAGGGAAAAGTATTGTTAGCGTAGCTCAATATGTAAGAACTTTTAACATAGGAGATAAGGTATTGATAACTCCTAAGGCAAAACGGGAAGGCTTGCCACACTTACGCTACTCAAATAAGCATGGCATAGTAGTTGAGCAGCGTGGAAAAAGCTATGTTGTCGAAGTAGACGACTATAGCAAAAAGAAAAAAGTAATCGCGGGCTCAGTTCATTTAAGGCTTGCCTCATAAGTTCAGGACAGAAATAAGAAAGGTGATATATTTATGAAAATCAAAGAATCAAAGCCAGTATCAGGCGTAGTAGCAAAAGAAATACTTGAAGAAAGGAAGAAAGAAAACGAGTTAGGCTATGAGCAGGGGCAGGCATTGGAAAACCTTGAAAAATTTACAAAACTTACCGCTACTAAAGCTGCAGATATGGTGAAAAAGCTCGTCAAAGAGGGAAAAGTCAGCCCGGAATCTGCAATAAAGATCGTTGATGTTGGTCCTACTAATCCGGCCGTATTAAAAGCAATTCTTTCCAAAGATAAGATCGAGCTCTCAGATGATGAAATAACTCAGATCATCAAAGAGTTCGCATAACGGGGGAAATAAAATGGAAGAATATGCTTGGGTAATTGAATATTTGCCACTAGGTCACTCATCAGCCTTACGGAGAGAAGCAGCAGTCCAGTTGGTGGGTACCCAATTCTTTACACTTCTTGAAGCAACAGTCAAACCAGAGGCAAGCATAGTCCTTGGCCAGAAGATATACGTGGGCCGGGACCAGCGAAACGAGGTTTCCAGCATAAAAGGAAGGCTAACCTATGACCAACTGACCGAAGGTGCCAAAGATTTTCTTCCGAAAATGCTCAAAAAAGCAGTTGAAGAGCGCGAAAGCGATTTCATTGCATTTATTAACAACGCAAGACCCATTTCGATTCGGGTTCACACACTCGATTTGATGCCAGGAATTGGTAAAAAGAACATGGAAGCTATACTTAGCGAGCGGGAGAAAAAACCGTTTGAGTCGTTTGTTGATCTCAAGGCCAGGGTACCTACTTTGGTCGAACCGGTTGGCGTATTTGTCCATAGGATAATGAACGAGTTGCAGGGAAGCGAAAAATACTACTTATTTACCAAACCTCCGGCGCATATGAAGTTTGGAAGATAAATAGGTAGATTGTAACTACTAAGCTTAGTCGTCCGTATACGCTTTTCTAATTCCTAACCCTTCATCGTACCTCCCTACAAATATCGGCAAAATATCCTTACATCTGGCTACGACTTCATCTATTTCTGCATCGCCGGGAAGCGGCCGTCTAAGAATTTCTTCGCCCCATTTTGCAACCATTTTTTGGGTAACATAAAGCGGATGAAGATTTATGAGTACGGGTTGTGGTTCAGTACGGCGAAACCGCTCGCTCATTTTCGCCAGGTAGGTAATCGTGTTTATTGCTTCTTCTACTGCTTCGCGCAATTCCATGGTCGGTACGGGCATAAGCATTACATTTACCTGCAAACCAAGCCCGCAGTCCCTCACCAAACGAAAGATTGCTTCCATGTGCTCTCTTGTAATCGTCTTATGCAATCCATTTTTTGAAGTTCTGAGATGATCGTTATGTGTTTCATATCCAATAATTGGTTCGACATAATGGTGGCCCTTAATCTCTAACAATCGTTCTGTGCCAGTTTCAGTAAGCGCAATTTCCGGGCGAGTATCTACGCCAATATGGCTAAGGTTTGAAAAAACAGAAATAAAAAGCCTGGTTGCAACTTCAAAAGTATTGTTTCCGACCTCGTCTTTATCAAGTACGTTTCCTGTACAATAGAGGTCCGCTTGTTTTATCATTCTTAAATCATTAACATCAATAGATGCAATCGCCCTTACCAACCCCATAATATTTTCTTGTGGTGGTGTTCCTCTCCCTATATCTGGAATATTACAGTGATCACATTGTGTCTTGTAGAACTTACATCCCTGTGCATTTTCAGTCTTTAATAGGTAATCGAAACGTAGTCCTCTGGGACTTTGACGCACTAATCCTTTTTCTGTTTTAAGCATATAAATCCACTAATTGATACATCAATTCACCTATATAAAAGATTGTCGTCCTACATAGGAACGACATGACATCCTCCCCACCCTAAAGGGTGGGGTTTCCTTTTTTGGGATGTCAAAAACTCACAAGAGTTTTTTGTACTGATTGATTTTGCACATATTTTCTTACAGTCTTCAGATCAACATCACTAACCGTCCTGAAGAACT
>JACRGB010000017.1 GCA_016212505.1 Microcaldota archaeon | reverse complement strand
GTTTCTTGACTGTCGTGATCGAAGCGTCGATGTCGTGATCTTCGCAAAGATCACGAGCATGCTCAGGATCAACTAATTGATCCTGACATCACAACATATACGATCCAACTTTTTTTGTTGGATCGGCTTGTTGATGGTGCCACTGCTATAGAGGGTTTCTACAGAGCCGAAAAGTGAGCACGGTGCGCAGGTGGGTTGATTTATACTATCGTAGGTATTGATGCAGGGATAAACACCGGCTATGCTATTCTTGATTTATCAGGCAATTTGGTTTCTAGCGGCACCTTAAAAGAAGCGAGCGATGAGAAAATTGTTTCTGTTATTTCGCAGTTCGGCATCCCGATAATTGTCGCGTCCGACACCCACCCGCCATCGCATTTTGTGAAAAAAGTCGCTGCAAGGCTTAATGTAAAACTATTTTATCCTTCCCAAAGCCTCAGCAAGATCGAAAAACGGGAAATTGGAAAAAAACTGGCAAATCTGGAAGATCCACATGTCCGTGATTCTTATGCTGGCGCGGTTAAAGCCTATCGGAAGTACCAAAATCGCCTCAGACAAATCGACCATATGGCTATAGACGAGGGGAAGAAGGATTTGCTCAAGAAGATGATAATTGCTGGCGAGCGGATCTCAGAGCAGGTGCTCCTAACCCCCTAATGAATTAGGCAACTTATGATACTCATTCTGACTTTTTTTTCTTTTTTACGACATCTGTTAAATTCCATGAGGTAAATTTTTTGCCACAGTATTTCCTGGTTTTTCCTTAAACCAGCACATTTATATACTCTTAGTGGTATAATATGGTAGGGTAGTGTTATGAAAAAAACGACTCAAAAGACAAAGCTTATATATAAAAAACGCGCTAATAAGAAACCTGCACGAAAAGTTACTGGTGATCGGTTGAAAAAAATGCAAAAGAAAATTGCAGGTAAGACTGCAAAGACTATAAAATCTGTAAAAACTGTTGTAAAGAAGGTTTCTAATAAAAATTTATCAAAAAATCAGGTTAAGCTGAAGGCTAAGGGGTCCAAGGTCACTACTCTGAATCCCCCCAAAAAAGCTATGAAAACCGCCAAACCCCTTACTTCTAAGGTTGCCGCGATTGTTGAAATTAAAAATACCGAACTAACAAAAGCCGATTTGGCTACCATTGCAACTATTTTAGCTGATTCTAATATTCGTCAGACTCTTATAGAATTGGGCGGCGAGAATGCCCTTGCACTTATAAGGAACATACGCGGAAGTCACAGCGATGATGAACTGGCAAAAAAATTGAAATTGAAAATTAGCGATGTCCGGGCAACTTTGAACAAGTTGCATAGTGAAGGGATTGTTAATTATTTAAGGGAAAAAGATAACGAAACCGGATGGTACTCTTATAGCTGGTCTCTGAATGTTGAAAAGATCGGGCGCTGGGCAGGAAAACAAAATAATCGTTCCACCCTAAACTCTGGTTCTGATCATTATGCCTGCGCTTCTTGCGGTGCGCACAGCATCGTTGATTTTGAGACCGCAATGACGATAAATTTCAAATGCGACCGCTGTGAAAAGTTGCTTGAATTTGTCGATGAAAAAATGATCGGCAACCTTTTCGAGAATAGGAAATAACTCTTTTTAATTTTCTAATTTTATTCATGCAACTTTCTAGTGGAACCGAATTTAGCAAAACCCATTTTCAAATCATCTTAAATTCCTTTACCATTTTTTCGAATTCGTCGCCTGTAAGGAACTGGACCGCACCACTTTCCTTTTCCATCTTCATAATCAGCGGTGCGGCAGAAGGAGAATGCACTATAGCTTCAAATGCGGCCTTATCTGCCTTGCTCTTGAAGAGGATGATGGTTATCCCTTTTCCAATAGTTCCAAGTGCGTTTTTGAAAATGTTTCTCAGATCTTCCTGAGGATCATAAAAGTGCAGGAACATCTGCTGGCCTGCCACAGTTACTTCGCTGTCAGAAACTTTTGATTCTTTTAATCCTGTAAATGGCACTGCATTGTCAACGCATATGTCCCTTAGCTTTCTGAGCATTGAAAGGTATTCGATGCTTTTCTTTGCCCGTTCTTCCCAGGATTTTAGCCCGAAATACCCTAATGATTCCTTGACAAAACCTTTCTTCTCAAGTTCCTCAAGCAGGTACTCGACATTGTAATCAGTTATGTAAGTTGGCTTTCCCTTATAGAAAATATCCTTAAACCCATTTTTTACTTCAGAAGGTGTTAGCGGCGTATTTTGCCAGCGGTAATTTTCATTTACCTTTTCAAATATTGAAAGTATGACATCTCCAGCTAATGCAATTTTAGTTCTAGCTACTGGAGGAAAATCCGGTATGTCAACAGAATAATGCACCTCCTCCCTTCTTGCAAATATTACTCCTGCCCCCACGATCAACACCGCAAAAATCACTATACCGTAGAAAAATGGATCTGTAAAGAGACTTCGTTGGCGTTCCACTGCGACAGGTACATTCACTTTCAGTCCACCTGCAACAAATTCGAAGTTGTGGTTGCCAAATGGAAGATGGTCTCCCCCGGTATATTGGTTGACATCGACTAAAAGGGTTGACTTATCCGAAAACTTATATGTGCCGCTTTGCCCATTATCTACTTTTACATTAACCTCGGCAAGCGATATCGGGTTCCCGTCCATTGTTATGTCAAATACGTAGCTGTGCGCGTTTTCCCCTTTGTAGGGGTTATATTTTATGTCTATAGAAACAACTTTCATATACGTTTGTGCGTAAACTTTCCCCCCATCGTCCACGAGCTTTACTGTGTACTCCCCATCATTTACATAAACCGGAATATCAAAAGATGCCTCGGCCTGATCATCAATATTTCCCTGTGGGATGCTCTGGATTTCATTTCCATTTTTGTCCACTATTGAGAGGGACATGCTGGGCTGTGCGGGTGTTGGCTCTTTGAGGTTTGCATTAAGCCTCACAAAATTATTTGTGACATTGCTAGATACTACTTTATAGCCATTTTCAATGTTCAAATCGCCCCGGACCTCTTTTTCAACAGTGTAAAAAAGCACCTGCTCTATTGGCAATGATCCAGTTGGGGAATAAGTTGGGGAATAACCTGTAAATTCTGCCTTAAGAGTCTCTGTGGTTCCTTTGAATGTGTTGGAGTAGAAATATTCTGTTGCACTATAGTTATTCGAACTGCCTATGTGATATATCTTCGATTCGCCCTCTTGCGCTGACCAGGGTATCTCATTAACGATTCTTGCAATGTCCCCTGCAGCAACTGTGGATTTTCCCCTCCAACCGCCATCTAGGGTCTGAGGGACAAATATGAATGCGCCATTTCCTTTTTTGAGTATACTCACCGAACCATATGCTGATCGGCTGCTCCAACTTCCCCTGGAAGAGACCTGATAGAGGGGTTGGAAAAGGTGGAACTCATCCGTTGATTGGAGTTGGGCGTTCTCATTAAATGCAAAAGGAATGTTTTTAATTACCTCTCCGGGGGTGGAAACCACCAGGTTTCCCTTGAGCATTTTTTTGAATGGTTCTCCAATATATATGAATACAATTCCCTTATCTACCAGTTTTTCTATATCTATATTGCTATCTATTCCAAGCATCTCTTTTGGCATAACCCCACTGGGTATGATGACTATGGCCCCTTGAGGTATGGTTTCCAATTGGCTAATCGATATGTCGTTTACCAGTGTTTTTCTTTTTCCAAGTTCTTCCCTTAATGAGCGTATGAATTCCGGGTAGCTGCCAGCTTCAAATTTTTCACTTTCTAATATGAAGACCTGGGAAGGAATAACGTCCTTATAGTTGGTTATATTTATTGTATAGTTCTTCAGGTTCGTGGTCTTATAATCGATGAGCAGTAAGGCGACCCGGTCATCGCTTCTTCTTTCCCCAGCATCTAGGGTCTGGCCATTTAGTATGAGATTGTTTACCAGCGGTTTTTCTACCTGCGCATTTTGACCACCCAACCGGATCTGGTCTATTTGGGAACTAAGGTATACCCACCCACTGATAAGTACAATGATCCCTAAGAGGATAAAGGTGACCAGGACAATGACATTGGTTCCTCCCTTTGGAGGGACTCCACTTTCGCCAATTTTTCCGGTCTTTTCCCCTTTTTTTGTAAGTATTGATTTTTGTATGTCCCTTATAATATCTGCATATGTCCTTTTTCGTATCTTATAGCGGCCGGCATACTGGTATCTTTTCCTGACACTGACGTTATAGATTTTCTTCTTGAGTTTGATTCCACCTACTTCTACCATATCTATTGCCCTGCCTCTAGATAACCTTCACTTACTAAACGGTTTAACGTTTCTTCCACTCTTGCTTCAGTAGTTTTGAATACCTTTGCAAATTCAGGGACATTTATTGTTCCGCTGTGCTCCAAAACCCATTCCTGGATTTTTGCCTTTAGCGATTCATCCGATAGGCCCTCGAGCTTTCCTATTTTTAGGTGCAGTTCATCGTTCTGGGCCTTAAGTTCATAATTTCTAGTTGTAAGTGCCTTGTTCTGGTCATCTAACCTTTCAATTTTTTTCTTATGGTCCTCGACTTCCTTCCTTAGCGAATCGTAGTTGGTATAGAGTGAATTATAGTCTACTGACACTGCTTCAGAAATTTCCTTTACTGCATTTTCAATAAGCTGGTAAAGTGTCTTGTTTTCCACATGAAAATATGGGTCTATGAGTGAGAGTATGTTCAGAAGATAACGTATCACATCAATACGGCGTTTTTTTGGCCCTATTTCCTGAGGAATCGAATATACTACCTCTATCTCATCATCAGATATCTTTATCACTGAAAATAAGTATGGATTCTTGTTTATGTCCTTGCTTTCTATATAAACAACATTAACCCGATCTTTCTCAGGTGCAATTTCCAAAAATGATATTGACCGCAGTGTATTTGCCACGTCCTTAAGGTCTCCGCTTCTTTTTCCTTTTATCTTAAAGCCGTCAACCTGCGGCGGCTGCTGGGCCTGGGCTGGGCCACCCTGCTTTTTAGCTGCCTGCGCTCCGGGTTTTATCTGGGGTATGGCCATAATTTTCACCTCAACTCATTTCGATTCATCTGCTTTTTTGAAATTCATTCTGCTTTTTTTCGTTACCTTGGAATTTGCCTTAACTGCAAAACTTTCCCGTGCCTTAGGCACTTCGCCTGCAGCTATTTTTGTCTCGGGCGCCTTTTCATTTTTCCCCTTCAAAAGCGGGAGCAACTGGCTATTCATACCTTCCACTGCAGGTGTATATCTAAAAAGCGGCAATAAAATTATGAAACCTGCAAGTATCAATCCAGATAGTATTGACCAGGCCTCTATCGCTCCGGTTAGGATCGTTTTGGCCAGCAATATGACTATGACGATTCCTGCGCCAATGCTTGCAAAGAGCACCCCTTTTTCGAAAGATTTTCTCCGTTCTTCGTGCTTCTTTTTATCCTCTTCGCAAACATAAAGGTCATTCATTTTTGCAACATTAAACGTTTTTTTGATCGTTCTAAGGACCCTAATTATGCGGTCTTCCTTTACTGCAACTGCCTTGCCCTGGATTTCCTTTTCGCATATGATACACACTTTCATTCAAAACCCTCTTTCCTCTTATTCACATTCCGGCATATCTGAACTCTGACGTTCCAAAATTCCCAGCACTACTCTTCAAGCACCACCTGGCTTATTTCGCGGCCCACTCCGCCACCTTTTTTCAGATCAACTTTTCCGAATATGTTTATGATCGTTATATCATCCACTCCGGATTCCTTAAGGAAATCGCCGATATTTCGCCGTGCCACTCCGTCGCGCTCGAGTAAAATTACAAATGAAACGACATCCATGTGGCGGTTATTTTTATCAAACAACTTGGTAACTTCTTCCATCCGCTCATCATTAATCCCAAACTGCCTTAATTTCCGCCTAAAATCCTCTTTCATAAACGCAACACTTCTGGACACGTTGACATCCCTCCGTTGTTTTTCACTTAGTATCAGCGCCAAGTCAAGGAAGTATTCCCGGCTTGGCTCTTCCCCTTCTATTTTCTGCAATAAAAATGTTGATGGGTATGGGGTTGATAGTGTCAAGGACATATTGACTGCGCACTGCCCGACACCTAACCTTCCAATTTCCTCCCTCATATACGGGCTGAAATTAAGCGACCCCTGTAAATAATCAAGGAACCGCTCGAACTTGACTTTAAGCATAAATGTCGTTCCGACGTTGCTGAATATGTTTTCGCTGATATCTGTCGGGTTTTGCGATGCGATAATCATACCGAAATTATATTTCCTCCCCTCTCGGACTATCATGACTGCATCCGAGTTATCGTCCTTGCCAATCTTCCATGCCTCATCAAGTACAACTAGTAGTCTCAGGCCTTTTGTTTCAGACCATCCTTCCTGGCGCATTTTTTCCTTGATAAACTGCAAAATCGTAAGAGCGCCAAGCGCACGTGATGATTCATCCGGCAATCCGGATAGGTCAAGATCCACCAAACCGGAACTGATCAGCACTTCGAGTTTTACTGTACTTTGCTGGGCAAAGAAATCTTCCCCTGGTTTTGTGAACTGTTTTAGCCTATAAATGGCATTTTCCAACTCTGCAGGAAATTCATAAGTGCCTATTTGTCCCTGCTCAGTGAGTATCCTTACCACGTCTTTTAATGTAGGGGCGGAGAGCGGGTTACCAAGCTCATCTTTTTGCTCCCGGGCATCCATCTTGAACTTATTTTCCAAATATGTTTTTTCAATTGCCTGCTCGGTAAGCCTTCTTTGTTCTGGGTAATTAGCGATATCTGTCAGCAGCTCGAGCGTCCGCATAACTTGTTTTATCCGGTCATACGGTTTCATGCCACCGAGATCGAGAAGATTAAGGTATGATCCTTTGCCTAAGGCAATGACTTTTCCTGAAGTGTCCCTCACCCAGTCCTTATATTCCCCTGCCCAATCGATGATTAAGGCATTGGTATTCCAGACAAATGCTGCCCTTAGGAGGAAGGTTTTGATAAAATAACTTTTACCAGAACCTGAAATTCCTACAACTGCAATATGCGGATTTGCAACATTTTCATAGCTCCAGTAAAAAGGGATATTGAATACACTTGTCTTTCCGATATATATTCCGTTTGTAGGATCAGAAAAAAGGACTGACATCGGCGGAACTGGCGGCCGCACAAGGATATCTCGGCGTGAAATATCGTGATTGGACAATTTGGTTAGCTTTAATCTTCCTGCAAGTGGCATGTAATCCCTTCACATCTTTTACATTACTTTTTTACATTAATTACTTTTATTACTTTATTTTACATTACACTTTCTTCCAGTTCCTGCGGGCTGCTCGGGAAGAATTTTTCCCATTCAAAGCACCTCAGCATATCATCAGCAACAAGAGTAACTACTTCGACATTGAGCGCATTTGCAAGCACTGTGCGCAATTCGTTTGCCTGTGCCTTTGCCGATGCCATTGCAGCCTCCTTGCTTATTCCAGCTGCAGTGGTCTGGGCGTATGCGATTATTCCCATGGGTTTTACCCCCTTAATTAATCGTGTCAGTTGCCCGTCCCATTGTGCCACATCACGCTCGTAGCGGTCGATTTTTATCGGGTCGGGTTGGGCCTTGTCCCGTTCCCTCGAAAGCCGAAGCTGATACTCGGCCCTTTTTGTTTCAACAGTCTTCCTTTTTTCGCCTACATCTTCTACATAAAGTAAGTACGAGATTTTTGTTACGTATTTGAGGTTGGATATCGCGCGCTCGAAAAATTGGGTGTAGGTCATTGTTTCTTCAGCGGATTTTTCCGTTGCCGATTCGAATATCTTCAGGCCTAAGAAAGCGGATGCGTAAAAAACACCATCGACGTTCTTTATCACTACGTCCTGGCCGGGCGGGATTTCAAATCCCTCCTCGCTCATCATGATGATTTTTGTTCTCTGGGTTATGAGTGGGATGATCAGGTAGCCGTATTTCCAGACTAATACTCCGCCTAAGGACCCTATCATGGCCAAAAGCCCTCCCACGAACGCAAAAGGCCCCCCCGCAATAAATGCCAAAAGCGCCCCAAAAGCGCCTATACCCAAAGATGCATAAAGATAGTTTTTTGATGCCATGCCGTTCATATTTTGATACCTCTTTCATACTCCTGTTTCCTAGATTCTACTAGAAGATATATAAAACATGGTTTCATTTCAAAATTGGGTTTGATACCCCGCTGCTTGCAGCGACCCAATTTTGAAAGTTGTGACCGAATGAGGCATACCCCACGTCGCGAAGCGACCGAGCCATGAACTGGCGAGTGCTTGCAGTGTTGTGATCGACGCTTCGATCACGACAGTCAAGAAAGCTTTGCTTTCTTGCCATGGGGTCTCTTCGGTCACATTGATCACTTCGGGATATACTGATCCAGCAAAAAAAGCTCCACTGACTATTGGTCAGTAGCTCCCAAAATGCTGATGCATTTTAGGATGAATCAACTATGTCGCGAAAGCAGAAAAGCTTTCACGAACATGTACAAAATACACAGTATTTTGTATCAGACAAGTTCACTAATGCGAACTTGCTGATGCTCCTGATCGTTACGACGATCACGACATCCCCCGACCACTGATACAGAAAACTTACTTGGTCGGGGATATAGCACATATTCTTACCTCTAAGGCGATGGCTTTATAAAGACTCTTTGACACTATTTATAACATGATGATTGTTTGTAAAGGGCCAATCCGAGCTAAGGATAGAGATCATTTTCTGAAGTGCCCCACTGACGAGTCCATAGTGGCCCGACTAACTGCCCGCTTGCCATATAATGGACTTGTTGAAAGGACACAACCTATAGCGGCATTCGGTCCGGACCAAATCTTTAAAGTTGACGAATATTCCGTTTTCAGTCCTTCAAGAGTCTACTACCACATCCTCAGATATCTTGCTCTTGACTTTGCCCACTCGGTTTTGCCTGATAATTTTGTTGCTGTAAGGGAGCTGCGCTTCTTCGAAAGATATCCCCGCAAATTCGCTGCAATGTATTCTGATTTTGTACCTGATGAAACCGGCGTTGCAGGTAGAAGGCGAGAAGCAATGAGAAGATATTATGCTGAAACAAATGCAGATGCAGCAAAAAAGATACTTCATCAGGCAGATGAACTTGAGCAAATACGTAATCCTGATCTAATGGCATTTACTTCAGTTACAAGAAATGCAGGCATAATGGTTCCACATGCTGAAGCAAACTATCATCATAGGGCAATAGGAGGCGAACTAAAGACCGTATTCTTTGAAGTTGGTCGCATCAATTCAATGTCTGCCTATCATCGAGCGTGTAAGAAGGATGAGACTCTTATAAATTTTGCAACATTTTATGCTGCAGTAATAAAATGCTGGGCCTACGGCGGAGATTATGGGAAAAAAGGAGCAGGGTTCAAAGAAATTGATTTTGATGAGCTGTTCTATATGGTGTATAAGATATTTAGAGAAACTGAAAAAGCAACCAACTTAATTGGCCAGAACTATGAGGCCATACGAAGCGGGCTTTCTTTATGGATGAGCCTGGCTGATCATGGAGTTCCTCAAGCGAGCATTAACCCTAGCTGTAAAATAGATGAGAAGGTTTTCAGATTTTGATTATCCCAGTTTTTTGTAATGCACTAATATAATAAAATTTAATGTGTTTAATAGTCTAATCATGCCTAAAACGATGCGGATTTCCATTTCACAAAGGTCCCGTGCGCTGATATTATTTTCACAGGGAAGGTCCAAAGAAGCAGTTGTAGAAACACTTCATGATCGGTATCACCCAGAGAAATCTCTGGCTTTAGTTGAAAGAACTTATTTTCCTGATACCGGAATGTTTTCCATTTCACCCAAACGAGTGAACTCTCCAACCGATGCAAGAGTTGTTTGGACCAGCTGGAAAGATTTTCTTGATAAGAGACGCCCTATGCTGCAGGCTCGTGTTAAAGCAAATAAAGAATTTTCGTCAGATGCTTCAAGAAAAAGAATGACTGAACAATGGAAAAGCCCTGAGTTTGCAAGTGCGGCAGTAGAAAGGGCCCGCAGCAGATTCTCAAAAATGTGGAGAATTGGAAAAATGGCAAGGGTAAGGGCAAAAATTGTACAAAAACCAAGAAAAAAGAGGGCGGTGGTTGCCAAACCTAAGAAAGTAAGGCTCAAATCTCAGAGCGAGGTAATGCTTGATTTATGGAAACAGCCAGATTTTGTTAATGCTCACAAAACTGTCCATAGCAAGAGGCAAAAGGATCTCTGGAAAAATCTTGACTATAAGGAAAAAATGAGAAAAGCTTCCGTCAAAGGGGGTAAAACACACGCAGCTAATCTAACCCCAGAACAACGCGAAGCTTTAGGGAGACAAGGAGCTTCTGTACTTCAGAAATTACGGGATAAAAGTACTCGAGAAAAAGCAATTCTTAGGCTAGATGCACAAAGAGAAGGCGGTTGGGAAACTGATGTAGATTCATTTAAGAAAGGGAGAAATCCCGTACCAATTGTTAAAACTGATATGGAAGATGCAATAGATGATCTTCGGGAGATGAAAAAAACGCTCAAAACACTTCCTAAACTCCAGCAATTTCTAGTGACTGCTTTTTTCGGATTTGAACCTGAAATCCGTAGAAATCAAATTCCAGAACTTAAAGAACTTACTTCTTTTGATATAAAAGTGGAATTAGAATCTGCTTTCAAAACATTAGAACGTAATAGCTCCTGGAAAAAACTACTTGTTGAATGAGTTCATCAGGTTTAATCCTTAACCGCGTTTTCCACAATCTCCTTTGCGCATCCGGTATATGTCGAATAATCAAAAAGCTCATCAGCTTCTTTTTTGCTCAGGAGTTTTTTGTCAATTACAAGCGCCTTGAGGTGTTTTTTTCCGCTAAACGCCTCTTGCGCCATTGTTCTTACTAATTCATGCGCTTCCTGCCTTCCCATTTTTTTATTTTCAACTAAATAAATCATGAGCCGCTCGGACATGATTAACCCATTTGTCAGTTCGAGATTTCGCTTGATATTCTCGTGGAAAAAGTTTAGTCCGCCCAAGATTTTTGTCATTTCGACCAGCATGTAATCTACGGAAATGAAACTTTCTGCAAATATTGCCCGTTCGTTTGCGCTATTTGTTAGGTCGCGCTCATGTTCAAGTGCAATATTTTCCATCGCAGTGAGTACGTTCGCCCGTACAAGCCTCGCAAGTGAACAAACCCTCTCGCTTTTGTGCGGATTTCTTTTTTGTGGCATTGTTGACGAACCAACTTGTTTAGCACCAAATGATTCATACACTTCAGCAATTTCCGTTCGTTGTAAATTTCTAATTTCTTTTGCAATTTTTTCAAGCATTGCGGCAATAAGCCCAAGATCGCACAAGACTTCCGCGTGTCTGTCTCTTTGTATCACTTGATTTGATGCCTTTGATTCCTCAAGGCCAAGCTCTTTCATGATCATTTTCTGGATCTTTGGCCCCCCAGTTCCAAAAGTTGCCATTGTTCCAACCGCGCCTGACATTTTTCCAACAGCAACCCTTTTCTTGGCTTCACCCAGCCTTTCCATATTGCGCTTTAGCTCTTGGTAATATATCGCGAATTTCAATCCGTAAGTAGTCGGTACAGCATGCTGGCCATGTGTTCTTCCCACACAAACCAGATTTTTATTTTGTATTGCTAATTTTTTTATTGTCGCACCAAGCTTTTCCATACTTTTCTGAACCATTCCGATAGCTTCGACAAAAATAAGCGCAGTTGCAGTATCCTCAATATCATAACTTGTTGCGCCAAGATGAACGTATTTGCCAGCATCTCCTGATTGTTCGCTTAGTGCCTTTACCATTGCCATTAGATCGTGATGGATTTCATTTTCGATTTGGTGCACGCGCTCGACTTTTACTTTTGTTGCCCCATTTTCAATTTTTTTTGGTGCATCCTTTGGAATATTGCCCAGTTGCGCATGCACTTTGGCTAGTGCAACCTCAACAATCATCCACTTCTGTAGCTTGGCCTCTTCATCAAAAAGAGCGTTAATCTCGGTTTTGTACCGATCTTCAAATGGGGAAATAACCATAAATTACTTTGAATGATTAAGATTAATAAGCTACAATTTTGGTAAGAATTTGGCAAGTTGCTATTTCTTTTTGCGTAGAAACAGGAAAGAGCCTCCAAAAACTATGAAAACAACAACTACTATAATTACATATTCCATGTTCTGGCGGTTATTATATTCGTCTAACCGCGCCTTATCTTCATCGGTAACTACGCTCTCCGGATTTTTTACCGGGTCATTTACGGGCGGGGTTGGAATAAGTTGCTGCTCTGGTGCAGCCGGTGGTGCCACACTTATATTTCCGCCACATTTTGCAGGACAGGTAAGTGGGCCTTCACCGATTTTAGGATCGCATGTCGGCGAAGAACTACATTCAACATTGACAAAAAGACTATTTGAGAAAAACTTGCTTCCAGATACAAAAACCGATGTCGGACCCATTGAAATTACCCCTACGCTGATGGGCTTAACCGTATAACTTATGGTCTGGGTAGCACCAGGCGCAATATTAACCACCCATATTAGTTTGGGCGGTTCTGCTGCATAAACATCACTTTCTGGATCTGAGTATATTGGTACATCAGAGATCGGTTCAACGTTGCCAAGCGATTCCTGGACTGTCGCATTAACTGAGTCTTTGCCCAGGTTGGTAATAACTATGTCCACATTAAATTGTTCACCCAGAGCTACATTTTCCGGTGCGGTTTTTACCACCTGTAGTATCCCATTAACCTTTGGCGGGGGGCCTCCACTTGTTGACTCTACTGTTACTGAGGCAAATGAAATTCCAGTTAGCAAGAGGACTGCAGCAATTACATATGCAAGCTTAGTCACAGATCCAACTACGATTTGGTTAGTTTTCATATTTAGCACCCTGCCATTTGCGTACCTCTTATTGGGCATGAACGCATTCCAAGATCATTAGAGCATGCATCATAACTGCAGTGAGTTGTCATATTATTGTTCCATTTCCAGCCCGGTCCTGAAAAGAACTCCCCTCCACTATTACCTACAGTATCAATGAAAGTGTACCTGGAATCCCCAGGTAACCATATTGCATTGTAAAGATGCCCGGGTGCACGCACTGACATTATTTCATTTGCAGCAAAACCGGATTTTCTAAGTGCTGTTGCAGTTACAAAAGAATAGTCTACGCAGGTGCCTGTATTCATAATATTAACCGATGAATGGGCTGGCGCATCCACCATGGCATTATTGTTTTTAGACGGGTCTGTGTCCGAGCCCCACCATCCAGTCTTTCGCTCATTCCAAGATGTTACGACTAAGCTATAATGAGTGTAAGAACAATATAAACTATTGAATTTTATGTTGCTTTCCGGCCACGGGTTACTGGCCTGGAAGTACGCGTACTTTTTACTATCACAAAGTTTTTTATCTTCAGCGCAGCAAGTTTCCCCTAGGTAATAATCTTTCAAGTAAACTGCTTTAGACCCAATTCCGTAAACAAGATAGGATGCCTTGCAAAGTTTCATAGAGTTTGCAGCATCTAGGGTTTTCATTGCACCTTTCTTTTTAGTATTGTCGATCGCAGCATCGCATGCTGCGTTCTTATCGTAATCGTACCCGCGGGTCAACTGGGGATTGTCTGAATAGATTCGTTCACCACTGCAGCAGCTTTCTGCCTCTGCGTTCATATAATCTAAGTCGTTAGAACAAACCTCATAAGCATGGCATGCGCCTATTGGGCTATTATATTTTATGCCCGCACCGCCATTATTAGGCCATTTATCCGTGCAACCTGTGTCAGAAGGATAATATTTTGCACCAGTTGCGCTGCATGCTGCATTTGGATCAACTTGAATACTTATGGTTCTGCTTGAAGTAGCTGAATAATTGTCTTTAGCAGTTACGGTCAGGATAAAAAGCCCGGTTCCGCTAAAAGTTACACTAACAACTGCGGTATTGTCATTGGAAGCTGGGACAAAGCTTTTTGGATCTCCGCCAAATACCGGATTAAGCGTATGGTGGCCGTCAGTATCATCCCATTCAAGTGTTGTCGAACTTATACGGGAACCAGGTGATAATGCCTTTCGGGCTATTACAATCAAAGCGCTACTTCCGTGCGCAATTGTACTGCTATCTGCATTAATAACAAGATCTGGGGGAATAAGAGTTCTTTTGGTTTTGAATGTAAGATAATCTCCGCTCCCAACCATTCTTATAGCCCCATCAAATTTTGGCTCTACATAGCCTGCTGCATCGCTTAGAGTTGAGTTGACACATTGGTCTGCACATGATTGTACCAGGTATTCGTATGTGGTATCAGCTTGCAAGCCCGAGATTTTTATTGCATGGCTCGGTTTAATGAGCATGCTAACTATGTCTTGAGGTACAATGGCGGCCGGGCTTGCACCAGGACCAATACTAGAGGATGAGGCGAAAACATATCCATCTAGTGAAGCCTCATTCTTTGAACCTGCGCGTTTAACTGGCTCATTAGTTTTTGTTATTCCGCCTGTCTTTGTTACAATCTGAGAATTATCAACTATAACAAAACTTTTTATTTTTTCAATATCAAGTGTGCCCGGCGGAGGAGCCGCTGTCCAAACATAGGTTCCTTTTTTGCGATAGTAGACTGTTGAATCTGAAGGCACATCTGTTTTCCAAACAATGGCTGCAGAGGTATCAGTTACATTGGTTGCGTTTACTCCGGATATGTCCGGTATTAATGGCTTAGTTAGGAAGTTATAATTATATGTAGTTACGCAACTATTTACTGTGCATGATTTAATTTTGAAATAGTAATACGTATTTGACTTGAGTTCTGATAGGTACGCAGTATGGCCGGTGGAGAACGTACTGTCTAGAGCAGTCTTCCAGACTATCCCGTCACTGGTATTCATAAGGTAAACTGTCCCATTTGCTGAAGCGTTAGTAGTCCAACTTATATTAACATCAAATAAACCAGACGAAGTCACTGGCTGGAATATAAATACGTCTATTATCGGCGCTGGTGGTGCTGGTGGAACATAAGTCTTTGATACTACTTGAGTATTCACATAAGGAGCAATTGAAGTTGCCCCGCTCTCAGGATCAATAACTGTATTATACCCAAGTGAAACTGCAGTTATTGTTACGTTCTTTTTCCCCTCGAAATTCGAAGCAGTATAACTTTCACCTGCTAAAAGAGTACGTGTAGCTACTGGTGCACCATCAAAAGATATTGTATAATTTGCACTATCTACCACTATCTGTTGATTTGGATTATAGTGCCAAGCTATTCCAGTGACCAGTACAAAAAAGCTATTTGAGGATGTCACTGAATCCGATACATTTAACTGATAAAGACTATCTCCAATATGAGTTGTGGCAAAAGAAAGCGAGAATAAAAATGAGAAAAAAACAAAGACGCAAAACAACAAAGATAATCTTTTCATAGATATTTAACCTCGGTTAACCTAATGCTCCTGACTCAATATTTAAAAATCTTCTTATTCAATTAAAGTATAAGGAAAATTTTACTTCCTCAGTTTAACTCTTGCTCAAATGATGTGAAAAAAGTTGAAAAATTTTCAAATGCTTAGGTGAATTCTTATATGGCAATTTTGCACGATTCAGGTATAACCATATCAGCAGTCGATCCAGCGCTTTTGGAGCGCTTGTCGCAGGCGGATCCTCAGGCCATTGCCCAGGTTTCTGCTTTTATGGAATCAACAAGGATTCCCCCCCGAAACATTGCTCCCATCTGGCACGCTTCTATAACTGGTTTGATTAACCTTCAAGGCCCAAGAAGAGATCGCCTAGTTAAGTTTCAAGACAATGCCCTTAGGCAGCATACGAAGGACTGTACTGTTTTTCGTGTTTATTCTAATCTTGCTTCTTTGGTATTATACGGGCATCTAAGTGGGATGAGTGCTGCGGAATTCCTGCGTATAAATGAACAAAGAATTGCTGACGGACTAAAACCATTAGTTTCAGCAGATCCCTATTTTGCTGTTGCTGTTTATGTATGTGCTGACCGGGCCAGAATAAATAGGGGCGATATCTCCCTTCCCGATCCCGCCTCGTTTCTAAAGCTGTCTGAAGAGGTTCTTTTGCATGCCCTGGAAAAAGGGTCGGATAGTGTTAAGGTTTATGTGACCTCCTCACTTCCCACTTTGCTGGGAGAACAACACTCAAAAATACTGCTCAAAAAACTTTCATCCAAATCTAATCCTGATGCGGTCCGGATGGCTGCCTATGATACTCTAGGTACCTTAAGGCGAAGGGATAAGCTTGCCAGCGCACAACTCGAATTTGGCCACATAAGCGGAATATTCCAATCAAAATCCGTTCAAATACCTCCTCTTGTCGACCAAATTTATGGTGCGGTCGAAAAAGTCCTATCTTCAAACTTTGATACCCCTGATCCTAAGCTTGAAATTGCGATAATGCAATTAGTCAGCTTTTCGGTTAAGTTCGATTATGCTCTATCTAAGATACATGACCCTGAGCAACAGGCTTTACTTGGCGGTATGCTCTATGGCGTCGAAGATGCGCTTTTCCATGTCCTGGCCAGAGGCCCTGCTAACCTAAAGACAGAGGCAGAAAAAGGATTAACTGCAATAAGCAGCAAGAGGGTAGACCGCATCGCACAAATTATTGTTGATACTGCTCCTAGGACAGAGGACCGCTCCCAGGCATTAAGGATTATTTTTGCTAGGCGTGCAGCCTCTCTACCACCGGCTGGTCAACCACAAAGGCCTCTGGCAAGGGTTGTCCAGTAAGTGCTTATTTTAACTCGTAGCGAGCGATTTAAAACCTCCCGTGGGATATAATTATATGGTAAAAGTCCGCATTCTTAAAAAACAAAACCTCTCTTACCTCGAGCTTCCGCCAGAATTATTTAATGTAGAGGAAGTCGAACTTTTCAAATTAAAAGATGGATTTTATCTGATTTCTCCTCCTCTTGCTCAAACCGAGCCAGCCCAAGTGCCCCAAACAAAAAAAGATCAAAAAGATTCAAAAGAAATTACCGATCCTGAAAGATTGGTTCTCAGAAAACTTCTTGATATTCGGTTCCAGGACCGGATTCCTCCAAATGTTAATAAACTTTTTAATGATTCTGAGAAAAAAATCCTAAAAGATCTTGAAGGGAAAAAATTCATCAGAGTTTTCAAAAGCGCAAAATACAAGGACGGTGTGTATAATATTGATGATGGGATTTACCCCGTAATCATGCAAAACGCACAAAGCGGTTCAGTCACAAAACCAAACCAAAATATGCAACAAAACATTCGTTCGTCTTCTGTTCCCTCATCTTCTCACCCTTCTTCTCTGCCTGCAATAGACCCATCCGATCCGTTTACTCTTTTAAGGAGCCAGGGTTTTATTGTCCTTGCAGATAAAAATGCCGCCCGGCTCCTTTCCGATCGCCTCAGCCAGCAGGTAAAGACCGGCGAGTTTGTAGGAATAAAAGGGTTTGATAACAAATTCTACATGGTAAGCCGGGATTATTTTAACCGGGTTCAGTCTGTAATATCCAATGTGCTTAAGGAGGATATGAGTGCAAGTTCAATTGCAACAATCGCAAAAATTGATCCCGAAGGCTGCACCGCAGTCCTTCGGTTGATGGCTGAAAATGGGGATATTTTAGAAAAAAGAAAAGGGCTTTTTGCTCCGGTGTAGTCCCCAGTTGCCTCTTTTGGCCATATCTTTATAAACACTTCTATGCATAAATAGTAACATGACAGGCAAACTAGTCCGCTATAATCCACATGCTAATTCAGGTGCATTGGCGCATGCTGGCGTTATCGGTTCGCAGAAAGGTTTTTTAGGAAGGTTATTCGATTCTGAAGCCCGCTTTGCAAAAAGAGTTGGTGACGTTTTGGGTGGGCTAGCGCAATTTGGCAGCAATCCAACATCTTTTGAAATACCTTTGGGCGGAAATGTATTGCTTACCGGCCAACGACCTGCATGCATAACTCTCAGAAGCGTTCGTTCCGATCTTTTAGAATATGCTACTCCCAACGGATATGGCCTTGGAAGGAGACTCACAAGGGATAACCGAACCGGAAAATTTGAACTTTATGTGGGCCAGCTTTGGACTGGCACAGAGATAGGAAACCTCTTCGGTGCCCAGGAACATTTTAACCGCTATTTACTATCAAATGTGCAAGCCCAAGAACTTGTGTTTGTGGACCGAAGAGTGAGGCCAAATGATTGGCGAGTGGTTTGGGTTAGTCTTGGAGAACATAAGGACGTTCTTGTGCAGTCTTCGGATCTTGTATATCCTGGAGCGAGTGCAGGGCCTGCTCAGCAAGCGCAACTCAATGTAACTCTTACCAGCAATGTCACAGTTCAAAATAATTTTTATGCTTATCCTCAGCCTTCACGATACGGTCAAGGTCAGCACGAAGCAAGATCGGAACCACAAAAACCTGTTCTCCCAGCCCATAATGCACCACCAAGGCCGGCCAGGGAAGCAGATCCTGCTGATTTTGATGATGATCCTTCTTCCGCATTTGTTATGCCCGAGCAGCTGGCTTTGGATTTGATAATTCAGAAAGTCCCTGAGATCCATCTTACTGCCACTACTGCAGCAATTCCAATAGGTAAACACGGCACAACTATTAATGTCAGTGGAAGTATGGTTAAAATTAATCGGGAAGGTAATGGCAATGGCAAAATATGGGTTGATTACAAATTCAACGGCTCTAGAAATGGCTGCATTGAAATACCTGTTGCAAGCCGCGAAACTGGCGTTGAATTAGTAAGGCGCAACCGCGCGATTTATTATAAATTTGAAGTTGATAACTATCTGGGTGGTGGACTGCACAGATATGCAGTAGTTGCCGTCGTCTTTAATCCAAGAAACAAAGAGTATGGCTGCTACGTTTTTGGTGCCGAAGGCAGGTAATTATTAACACTAACCTGCACTATTTCTTTAATGATAATTCGTGATCAGGTTCATGGGACAATCGAATTCAACGAACTGGAAGAGCAAATAATCGATAGCGAATCCTTCCAGCGCCTGCGAAGAATAAAGCAGATGTCAGTGACTAATTTGGTTTATCCTGGTGCAAACCACACAAGATTCGAGCACTCGATCGGAACCTCGCACCTCTCATGGCTAATTGCAAAAAAACTTGGCTTTGATGAGGATACCTCCAGAAAAATCAAGCTATACGGGCTACTTCATGATATCGGCCACACCACATTTTCGCATGAAGGCGAGGACGTACTAAAGCGCTACCTCGGCGACCATGAATCGCTTGGCAAAAAGCTCATACTTGGGGGCGAGCTAAAAGACATCCTATCAGAAACTTTTGATCCAAAAGAAATTGCAGCAATGGAGCATTCCCATCACGGTGCGATAATTACATCTGATCTTGGTTCCGACCGCATGGATTACCTTAAGCGGGATGCGCTAAATACCGGTGTAGCTTACGGTATGATCGATATCGACCGCATTGTCCATACCCTTGCGATGGAAAAGGGAGAACTTTGCATTGAAAAAGGAGGATTGGAAGCAGCAGAATACCTGCTGATTGCCAGGTTCATGATGTTTTCTGCGGTTTATCTTCACCACACTGTTCGGATCGCAACTGCAATGTTATACCGTGCAATTGACGGCGCATTATCTGATGGTACGCTTAAGCCAAAGGATTTCACTTCCCTTGGGGATGAAGAGGCCCTCGCAAAAATTTCCCAATCGAAAAACGGATCATTATATGCCAATGCATTGCTTACTCGAAAACTATACAAGGAAGTTGCCACCATCCCACGATCAAAATGTACCCAACAAGAAGCAGAAAAATTGGAAAAAGACCTTTCAGAAAAATTCAAGACGGATATTATTGTGGACTATCCGCACCCATTTTTCAAGCCAGTGGCACTTAAGGTGAAAACTCCGCAAGGACTAGCTCCAATAACTGAACTTTCCGGCATGGTAAAATCGCTAAAAAGTTCAGAAGAGGAAAGGATGATGGTCCTTATACTTGCTAACCAAAAATTCAAGGAAGAAAAGCAACAAAAACTAGCCGACTATATCAGAAAGTATTAGAAAGTGCCTATGGCCACGCTGGCAACTTTTACTGCAATTACAAAAATTGCAACCCCTATTAGGAGCGTTTTGGGATCAACCTGTATCCCACTAAGTTTCATGTCTGAAGAAAAGCCAATAATTCCCGCACCAGAAAGCGGCATTGACACACGATCGTTTGCCATAATAATCTTTTCCATGCGAACGATATAAAAGCTTTTGTTCTGCTGTTAATACTTATGAGCGAAGTTGAAATACACAAGACGGCAGATATGAGAAAGTTGAAAAAACCCCTCTTTGTTATAGGTTTTCCTGGAACTGGCCTTGTCGGTTCTGTTGCAGCATCACAGATAGTAGAATCCTTGGGAATGAGCTTTGGCGGCTATATGTCTAGCTCAAATTTCGCTCCACTTGCTGCAATACATAATTATAAGCCGATGCCGGCCGCGCGCATCCATTATTCTGAAAAACACAACCTGATCGTTATGATCTCAGAGATGACTATCCCTGTTGGCTCTTCATTAGATGTTGCAGATCGGATTTATGAATTTGCAAAATCAGTTGAAGCATCATCAATAGTCTCATTGGGAGGCATTTCACTAAAGGAAGAAAAAGGCGAAGTTTACGCAGTTTCATCCGACCAGAAAACCATAAAAGATATTTTAGCAAAGAAAATCGCCAAGCCAATAAAAGAAGGAGCAACAACAGGCGTAACCGGCATCTTGCTTACAAAAGGGACTTTGGAAAGTTTCCCGGTAACTACGATCTTGGCAGAATCATCTGAAGAATATTTGGACCCAAAAGCAGCGTCCAAGGTCATAGTTACCCTTTCTAAGCTGACCGGAATTCAGATAAATACTGGCAGCCTGGAAAAAGAAGCAACTGAACTTTCAAAATCCATTAAGGAAGCAGTGATTAAGGCAAAGCTTTCCAAGCGGAAAGGACCTTCGGCAGAAGAAGGCGGATCGATGTTCGGATAAGTTTGCATCTCCTACCTGTTTCGTGTTTTTTCTTTTTATTTTACTAATCTAATTAGTTTATAAAAACAATATCCTTACTATTTCATCTAACGTGCAGGGATATTGCTGAACTTGCTAGTTCATCACATCCCCGCTCGCTTTCGCTCGCAGGGATGGCAGAGCCCGGTCAAATGCGCGGGACTTAAGGAAACTTTCTTTATTCTAATATTTCTTAGGTAAAGAAAGTTTCATCAAAGAAATCGGAAATCTCCGGTTTTTTGAGGAAATCCCGTGACTTAGTGTCTTCGCAGGTTCAAACGTACCTTTTTAGTAAAAAGGTACGCCCAAAAACGGGCGTGCTAAAATGGTACTGACAATCCTGCTCCCTGCATTTTATGCTTTTTTACGTCGATAATTTTTATAAAAATGTGGTGTAATACTGATGAACTGAAACCTGCTCGGGAGTTTTGCTCCCTGCAATATCATCTGATCAGAGTGCACTAGGAAAACGGCTTATTTTTAACCGCGATGCAGTTTTAGTAGAGAAATTAAGAAGCTATAACTAGATTCTGGCTAATGCCCAAACTTAAGCTGTAGCTGTACTGTCTTATCATAGGAATTTTTCACATCGTAAATCAACCAGAAAAAGTTTACTGCCCCATTTTCTTCATCAACTGGTCCATCAACAACCTTCCCCTCCCAACCATCCAAAACGATTTTTTTTGTGGGGCCATATTTTTCGGTGCTCCATTTTTGCCAATCTGCCTCAGTTATGGTCTGGCTTTTCCAAGTTCCATGTGAGCTTCCAAAATCCCAACTACCATCCTCATGTAGTTCGAGTTTGCGGGAAGATAATACTCTGTAGTCTACCCCTCCTTCAATGTTCAGCCTAAGTGGGTAGATTCTCCAGCTTCCTGCTAATGATACGGGGCTATTGACGCTAGGAGGGTTATTCGGTTCGCTATTCGGTTCATCATTCATGCTAGGGCCAGGATTCGGTTGGTTCTGTGTGTTTGCAATGCAACCAAAAATAATTAAGAAAACCAGTACGGCTGCAACTCCCAGAGCGAGCGGAAAGGGGGTTCTTTTGTTTTTGTATTGGAAATTGTACCTTATCTGTCCCAAATATCCCATATGTTCCCGTATCTGATCCGTACTGGAAGTTTTTATTCTTACTCTTCTAAAGAAACTTATGCACGAGCATGAGCATGAAAAGCTAAGCGCTGCAAAATACTCTGTTTTTGCCAACCTTTTCATCATAATAATCAAGCTGGCGGTTGGGTTATATACTGGCTCCCTGGGCATCCTGGCAGATTCACTCCACTCTGTTTTTGACCTTGCGGCCTCTTTTTTTGCTTATTTTGGGATAAAAAAAGCATCTGAACCCTCTGATAAGACCCACCATTATGGCCATGAACGGTTTGAAAACCTCTCCAGCATAATCCAGTCGATCCTTCTTGGCCTTACGAGCGTTTTCATACTCTACGAGGCTCATCTTAAATTTGAGGCCCCAAATTATGTAGTTAGGGAGAGTTTTCTGGGAATAGCCGTAATGGTAATTACCCTGATAATAGATGTCAAAATTTCAGCTTTTCTTCATAAGAAAAGCAAAGAAACAAACTCCGCTGCCTTAGAGGCTGATGCATTTCATTTTACTACTGATATGTACAGTGCTATCGCAGTGATTGTGGGCTTGGGTGCAACTGCCATCGGTTATCCACTAGCGGATATAGCCGGTGCGGTAGTTGTTGCGCTTATTATGCTCTATGTTGCAGTTAATATCGCAAAAGAATCAACTTTCATTTTGCTTGACCAGGCACCTAGTGAAGAAATCCTGGGTAAAATTTCTACAGTAATTTCAAAATACCCCGGAATACTGGCATATCATTCCCTCAGGGGGCGGCTTTCCGGAAGGAAAATATTTATTGATGTTTCCGTCCATCTGAAATCGGATATCTCCCTTACAAAAGCGCATAAGATCGCGGAAGAACTGGAAATAAAAATTATAGAAAAGTGCCCTGATGTAAAAGAAGTAATTATTCATATGGAACCTGATGAAGAACACGATTTAGATAGAACAATAAAATTGAAAAAACATTAAGTAAACTTACTTGAAACGCACATGCCTTGATTACAATAAGAGTCTACCGGGCAAGTAACTGAGTTGGCCACTACCTCGAAATCCTGGTTACAGCTATATTCAACAACAATATTTCCCGCTGCAGGGCTGCAATAATCCTGATAGTTCGTTCCTCCCTTTCCGGTAGTGCCCTGAGTATAAAGATTCGAATCATCACTATCTTCGCATCTTGGTGTGCAATAACCTGGAGACCCGATGCAGCTATATCCAAATGCACAACTAAAGGAATAACTTGATACATCATTACCGCTGCAATAATACTCAGTTCCGCTTTTACTGTTGCTGCAGGAATCCGAATAACTATTAGCGCCTTTGCTCACGCTTCCGGGACTGTTTATGTTATCCCCACCATCGCTGTCACTGCACCATCCGCCTTGGTATGTACACCTGCCATCGTTGCAGTTATCTCCTTGAGGACAGGTAAATGAATTGCTGTAAATTTGGTCGTAAGCGCAATAATATTCGATTCCGCTCGATCCGCCTGTACAATAATCTGTTGAATAAGTTCCCCCTCGACTCGCTGTTCCCCTGGTATAAATATCGTTGCCATTATCCGAGTCATAACAGGGGTTTCCAACACATGCCCCATTTTTGCATTCGTAACCCCGCGGGCAATCAACATTGTTGTTTTTTTCGTAAGTGCCGCTGCAATAAAATTCTTTTACGGTCTGGCTGTTAATGCAATAATCATCGCTCGAAGTAACATACAAGGTACTGGTTATTGTCGTCCTGCCGCTTCTGTATATGTCGTCCCCGTCATCGTCCCGGCATGTTTGTGTAAGTGGAACACATGCGCCATTTCGGCATTCGTAATCCGGCGCGCAAGGATAAATAACTGAAGAAACTTTATCTCCCTGGCAGTAATATTCTTTTACCTGGCCTATGCCGGTACAAACATCCGAATAAACTGTTCCATAAGAATTTACCTTACCCGCAGTGAAATATCCTAATCCTCCATCACTGTCAGCGCATTTTGGAGATGGTGGCGGTATTTTCTTTATGCACGCCCCATCACTGCACTCATAATCGTCCGGGCATTTGATTGTTTCGGGTTTTGCCACGGTTAAACTGCAATAATATTCAACAATAGAACTACTTCCTTCGCACTTATCCTGATGGACCCCATCCGAATCCACCACGCTTCCTTTGGCGAAAATGTCCCTGCCGCCGTCGCTGTCGCTGCATGTTTTTTCAAATGAATTGCATTCTCCTTCATATGTAACGCTAATATTTGCGCATCCTGCAGTCCCCCGGCAATCAAAAGTTTTCCCGTTAGAGCCGCAAACTGGTTTGTATGAATCGCAAGAACAAGAGGTAGTGTTTTTGGTATTATCCGATCCTAATCCCTTGAATGTGCACCCGTATAAAAGTAAACTTCCCACGATCAATAGACTGATCAGCAGTTTCATGCATTATAATATAGAAGGAAAACCTTATAAATGGTGGTAAGTTGTTGCTCAAAGTGATAAAACGCAATTTCCTACAAATTTTTATTGTATGGAAATTGTATGATTTCCAAACATGGCGGGAAACGCAAAACGTTTCCCGACAGTCGTGGAGTATTACTCCACAACAGGCCAAATTTTGCTAAATTTGTCCTTGAGCTGTTAAACTATTTTATCATGCTAATTTATCCTGCTAATAATTTTTTCTACAAGCTTTGAATGAAACTCAGGTGTTACTTTCCCGATTATTCTTTGAACCTGCTTTTTGTGTATCTTTATGATTCCATCAAACCTTGCTCCACTATTTTTATCAAGAATACAATTAACGTCTTTTTCTGATAGCGGCATACAATATTCATCGTTAGCTGTTGTGATAGAAGCAACTAACAGAAAATCATCTTCATGGTAAGTATCATTGGAAAGCACTATCGCAGGCCTTGTTTTGCTTTCACTAGAATCAGTGAAATAAACTTTTGCAAGTACTACTTCACGCCTTTTTGTCATGTCGTGAACGATGCTTCGTTCACGATAGTCAAAAAAGCTAGGCTTTTTTGTCATTCAAATACCTCTTTACATAGAATTCAGATGATTTTTCATCAGACGGATTGTTCCAGTGCGCTTCTATTGTCGATTGATTAAGAGGTTCTTTTTCAACTCTTTTTTTCATTTGTACTGTTTGCTGCTCATAATACCTGGTAAGAGCTAACCTGATGGCCTCTGTTTTATTTGCAGCAATTCCCCGCTCTACCAAATTATTGACAAATCTCTCAAGCTCTCCTTTTAGATGAAGATTTACATTCATTAAAGATCACCTGCATTTTCATATTACTTTTATAGCACTAAAGTATTATAAAACACGCAGTTGGAGAATTATATTGCAATTTCTAAGCTGACGTTGAGGGGGCGTGCGCATCCCGAATGGTACGGAATTTGCAGGGTCAGAAAAAAGACGATTTGGCAGATGCTGGAGAAGGCAGTTTTGTCGTCAGTGGTACCGAACACGGGACACCCAAAACTGAACACAAAGAAAAGAAATCGGGCCCGACGAACAGAGAAGAGAATGTTTCCAGTTGCCGGTGCCCGGTTTTCAGGAATGAAACGGAAATCCGTATGATATGTTTAAAAACATAATGCACCTAAGTACTATCAGGTGATATGATTATGGTAAGTATAACTTTGGCTGTGCCTTCGGAATTAAAACACGACATGGATGAATTTCCTGAAATGAACTGGTCGGCAGTTGCACGAGAAGCAATCAAGCAAAAAATAACCCTTCTCAAAAAGTTCAGGGAATTTACAAAAGACAGTACTATGACCGAAGAGGATGCATTAAGGCTTGGCAGGAAAGTTAATCAAGCAGTAGCTAAAAGATACAAAGAGATGAAATGATGGACCTTATTGTTGATGCAAATATTCTTTTTGCCGCACTCATAAAGAACGGCATAACAATAACCCTAATGGTAGAGCCAGAAATTCATTTGTTTGCACCAGAATTTCTTATCGAAGAAGTAATGAAATACAGAAAAGAAATTGAAAAAAAGACAAAACATTCAGATGAAGAATTGAATGAAATTTTCGAATCCTTAAAAGAGAAAATTAATTTTGTGCCTGCTAATGAATTCCAATCATTCCTAAAAGAAGCAGAAAAAATATCTCCTGATGAAGGAGATGTTCCATATATTGCCCTTGCTTTGAAGCTTAAAATTCCTTTATGGACTAACGATCGAGATCTGAAAGAAAAGCAGACCAAGGTTAAAGTTTATAGTACAAAAGATATTTTGGAAAGAGGGTGGTAGCTATGACTAAAAATGAAAAAATAGGTGCTTGCGAATTCGTTGGCGGGGTCCGAATGGTACGGAATCTGCAGGGTCAGAAAAAAGACGATTTAGTTGGAGCAGAAGAACGCAGTTTTGCCCTCAGTAATACTGAACACTGGACACTCAAAACTGATAACCAGAAAAAGAAATCGGGCCCGTTGTGAAATTTGCGAATTTCACTTCCACGCACTTGTTCGAAGCGTCGAACAAGGCGCACCATTTTCGCTTTGCGAAAATGATTGTCCCGTTTTTTCTGAGGAATCCCAAGGCTCACGCTAAAATCAAACAAAAAACGGGCCCGGCGAGATTTTCCGTTCCCCGGTTTTTTGGGGTGACAACAAGGAACCGCTGTTCCTTGTGCCCCATTGAAACGATTGTTCGTTTCAATAGGGAGCCCTTTTTTCCAAAAAAGGGCTCTTTTGAACTCGCGACCTATGCCTTAGGAGAGCATCGCTCTATCCATTTCAGGCCTTGCCTGAAAGTCTTGAACTCTCAGTTCAAGGCAAGCTGAGCTACAGGCCCTTAATAAAATCTTTAGTATAATTATTCTTAAATGGTTGGGGTTTCTATGGTATCCTTTCAATTCGCTACTTTGGATGATTTTGACTTTGTTTGGTCAGGAAGACAAGAAATTGCAGATATTGAAAAATTCGTAATTCCGGATCCGCCTGCAGAAAAAGAACGTGCAAAAAAAGCGATAAAAGATAATCGGATCTATCTTGCAGTTGAAAATTCAAAACCAATTGGTTTTATCTGGTTCATAGTAAGTACTGCTACTCCTTTTGGAGTTGATTATGGTCTTTTCGATGTAAAATATGCCTATATAGATTATGTTTATGTAGAGCAAAATTCCAGAAATAAAGGAATAGGAAAATTACTTTATGCAAAATTAGACGAATACTGCAAGGAAAATAATATCGAACAGATCCTATGCGACATTTATAAAATAAATGAAAAATCAATTTTATTTCATGAAAAAATGGGCTTTAGTCCATTTGTTAGTGTTTATTCTAAAAAAATCCAATAAGATGATAAAAGGATGATATTATGATTCCAGAATTAGCCGCGCTTCTAAAATCATCAGTCGAAAAATGTCTGGAAGATCGGGTGTCTGTTGCATTTTCCGGGGGTTTGGACAGCACCCTTATCGCCCACTTGGCAAAAGTCCATGCCCAAGTCGATCTTTTTACCTGCGGCACTAATTCCAGCCAAGACCTCAGATATGCCCGTGAAAATGCCAAAATAATGAAACTGGCTTTGCATGAGTGTTCTGTTGATGAAAAAGAAATCATTGATATCTACGGCGAGTGTTATCGGATTGTTCCTGCCCCACTTCTCAAGGAAGAGCTTCTCGTTCCAGTTTATCGAATTTGCCAGGATGCTGCAAAAAATAGCCAAAAAGTAATGCTATTTGGCTCAGGCAGCGAGGAGCTTTTTGTTGGTTATGAACGCTACTACAAATACCTAGAAGAAGGCAAAGATCTTGATTCAATTCTCAAGGAAGAATTCCGGACATTAAACCAGAGGGAAGTGGGCTGGGTAAAAAAAGTCTGCAGGAAATTTGATATTGAAGCACGGTTTCCTTTTTACGATCAGGAGCTTGCCAAATTTGTTTTTGATATCCCCCTAGAGCAGAGGATTGCTGATAAGGAACTAAAAAAAGGCGTTCTTAGGGAAGCAGCGGCTCTTTTAGGTGCGCCCGCTCCAGCAGTAAGGCGCAAAAAACAGGCAATGCAATATGGTTCTGGAATTCATAAAATTTTGCTTAAACATGCTGATGAATTAAATAAAAACTATCCCTTACATGATCCTTCGCTCTGATCTGTTTAGACATTATTTCTTCTTATCGCAGCCTCAATTACATTACTAATTAGCATCGCTACTGTCATCGGTCCCACGCCACCTGGAACCGGCGAGCAATGGGCTTTTTTTATCACTTGCTCATAATCAACATCGCCGACAATTTTATCTCCAACTCGTGTAGTGCCGACATCAACTACGTATGCCCCAACTTTCACCATTCCTGCCTTGAGGATCTTTGGCGAACCTGCTGCGGCTATTATTATGTCGGCATTTTTCGTATGTTCTTTGAGGTCGCTAGTTTTCGAATGGCAAATAGTAACTGTTGCATCTGCCTTTAGCAGCATGAATGCGAGCGGTTTTCCAACAACATTTCCCCTTCCAATTACGCTTACGTTGGCGCCCTTGGTTTTCGCTCCATAAAAATCGAGCAGTTTCATTACCCCCATGGGCGTAGCGGGCATGAATGTTTCTTCGATTCCGAGGAACATTTTACCCATATTTGTTGAAGTCCATCCATCAACATCTTTTTTTGGGTCTATCGCCTCAACGATTTTGGAATAATTGATCTGTTTTGGAAGAGGTGCCTGGACAATAAACCCATCGATATCGCTATCGTTATTTAGTTCACTGACAAGGCTAACGAGCTCGCTTTCGCTCGTTTTTTCATTTAGTTTTTTGAGCGTGGCCAAAACTCCAACACTAGCGGCCTTTTCCATTTTCTTCCTAACATAAACTTCTGAAGCAGGATCATTTCCAACAAGGACAATTGCAAGATGGGGCTTTCTACTCATCTTAACCACAATATTTTTTGCATTTTCCAAAATAGCTGCAGCCGGCTCTCTGCCTGAGAGGATTTTGTACATAACAAAGATGTGACAGAGAGGGTTTTAAAACCGTTATCGCCATTGTTCTCTTGATTGGGCCTGTAGCTCAGATTGTTTTTGCTAATTTTGCTCGCAACGAGCTCGCAAAATGCAAAAACGAGAGTATCTCGGTTAGAGCGACGGTCTTATATGACACGTTCTAGCACAGTCTTTACGACTGACTACCTAGGAAAGCCGTAGGTCTGGAGCAAACTTTTTAGGAAAAAGTTTGACAAAAACCTAACTTGCTAAAAAGTTAACAGAATTCAAAAGAGTTTTTATCTTAGGATAAATTCTCTGCGGCTCTCCACAGGCCCAATCCTCTTAACTTCTGAAAATCCCAACTTTTAAATTAACAAACCTTTACTATATTTACGGATCGGGGGTGCGTTATGAGCAATAATAAACTCTTTTTCGGAATTTTTGTTGTTTCCTTATTATTTTCATCATTAATTTCTGCTGCCGAGCCCTGGGAATACAAACTCGGTCATATCGGAGTAGTTATAGATGCCGGCCATTCGCTTTATGGCGATACTGATCCGCAAAGTTCGAATATCTCATCAAAAGATTTTTTAAAATACCAACCTGCACCTGGAACTGGGGAGGGAGGACGAAGCTGCATAAATGTCACCAACTTAGCTAATGGCGCAGTACAGGAGATCAACTGTGGAAAATACCTTCAATTATCCAAAGATGGCAAGACTGAAGTAGTTACTATTAGAGATTCCAATGATTATGTTGAACCTGAAGGAACGGCTTTTTTTGCCCGCGCTCTTTACGAAGAGCTTCTACCTTACTCTGTTTCTAACCATCCTTTTGCCAACAATGAGTATATGCGTCTTGAATCTACACGCGACTTATCTTATTCTTTTGATCGGATGCTTTCCTCTGTTCGTCAGCCAAACACTGGAAACGATTGGCGCAGTGGCGCGACCACCTATCTTTGTTATATGAAGCAAACTTATTGCGGGCCTTTTAAAAAACCGAACCCCAAAGGTGGTGATTATGATATAAGTATCCGTTACCAATACGCCAATGATCTCCAAAAAAATGATAAATCAAGGGATTATGTATTCATTTCCTATCATTCTGATGCTACGCCTAATAAATCTAATCTCAAACCAAGTGGTACTACTGTATTTTACTCTACTGCGAAAACTCCCAACTCGAAAAAATATTTTGCAACTTTTATCCGTGATGAAATAATACCTGATCTGAATAAAGAATTAGGTGCTGGCTGGTCTGATAGATCCTCCAATCTTCAGACCGCAAGTTATGGAGTTATAAGAGAAACAGACATCCCATCAACTCTTATAGAAATTGGTTTCCATACAAATTATAACAATGTCAAAACCCTCCTTGCATACGATCAACTACAGCCAAAAAGGACAGTTGCAAAAGCAAGCTTTGATGGTATAAAAAAATACTTTAATGCCGGCGTGCAAACTTTCAGAGAAACCGGGCTTACTACCAATACCTTTACTACTAATGATAAAATATTTGTTTGGGGAACTGGTTATCCCCAAAAGTATGATGTAACAATATATGTTGTTCCTCATAAAAACTATGATAATTATAAAAGAGATGTGGCTTTCTCTTCTCTGGGTGTTAAAAAGAAAAACGTGTCAAAAACAGATATTTTAGGTGAAGTTCCAAAGACCGCCATCATAAATCCAAATACGCTCCCAGCTGGTGAATACGATGTTATTGTTGCCATATATGATAAAGACAAATTCCAGTGGGTTGATGCTTATTCTACGTTTTCAATCGTCAAAACAATATCTGTTGATGCAACAAAAGCTGATTCAAGCGAGTATCTTGGTTCTGGCACAAAATCCTCAACTGTTAAGACCGGGTCTGTTGCTTCAGCTTCCAATACTTCTTACCAAAAAGCAGCAGAGAAATTAAATTCATCAACTGCAAACTATGGAGCTTACAACGCCTCGAAGTTCCCAGAACTATTCAAATACGGCAAAGACAAGAACCAAAACCTGATGACTGCCCTCAAATCAATTTCAGGATCATTTAAGGCACAGGGCACTACAATGACTCCTGAACTGCTTGCCGCAGTTATGGCAACATTGGAAAAAGAAGTCGGCGGAAGCTTCCTACCGGTTGAAGAAATAGGCGATTACGGCATGGGTCCTAAATGCAGCTATAAAATTTCAGGTAAATGCAGGAGCACTCCTTATGATGGCGGGGTTGACTATAAGGGCCGGGGATATATCCAAATAACCCACAAATATAATTATGAAAAATACTGCGGAGCAGATTGCGTGACTGCCTCCTCCAATGTGACAACGAGCGTTTGCGGATGCAAGAACAAAAAATACTGCACAGTAACTGATCTGGTTGCCTGCCCCCAGGCTAAGGCGCTTAACCCAACAACTGCAGCAAAAATATTCGCTTCGTTCTATGGTTCAGTTACTTCTGATGGCAAAAACCTAATCGCACTTTCAAATGCCAAAAACTACTATGCTGTTGGAAAGAAAATAAATGGCGGCACAAGTTATGGCAATGACTTTGGGGTAAAAGGAAAGAAATACATGGCAATTTTTAGCAAATCCCAAAACAAGACGACTGCTTTAATCGAATATCTGAACAACTGATTTGTTATGAAAAACAAAACAATATTTCATTTAACCGTTCTCGTTTTCTCAATTTTATTGTTTTCTAATCTACTCTATGCAAAAGACCCGTGGGAATCCAAAAAGAAGCATATAGGGGTTATAATTGACCCTGGCCATGCCCTTTATGGTAATTTAGACCCCCAAGGTGCGAATCTCTCAAGTAATAAATTTGTGCAATATGGGCCTACTTCCGGTGCTTCAATAGTAAGCGGAAGAAGCTGCATCAATGTGCCAAAATTACTCCAAGGAACCGTTGAATCGGTCGAATGTGGCAAATACCTTAAGGTTTCTGGAAAAGGCGGGGTTCCAAGGGATCCTGATGATTATGTAGAGCCCGAAGGTAGTGCGTTCTTCGCTCGTGCACTTTATGATGAGATCCATAATGATTTTTCTGTCAATTCTACCAGGGACTTATCCTACTCTTTAGACCAAATGCTTTCAATGGTACGTAAGCCTAATGTTGGCAATGACTGGAGGAACAGTGCAACCACCTATTTATGTTATATGTTAAAGCCAGCTTTTTCCGGTTGTTCAAAAAAGCCAGATGCAGGAAGCAGCCCTTATGATTATGACATACGCTGGAAATTTGCAAACACCATATATGATAAGGAAAAATCCAGAGACTATGTTTTCATTTCATATCATTCTAATGCACCAGACCCCCATGCGACCGGCACTGTTACTGGCTGGTCCTCTGCTACTGATAAGATAACTGGAGCATGTCCTTATGATAAAAATGCGAAATTTAATTCACTTGCTTTATCGAAAAAATTCCTTGCTGAATCTTTGCATAATCAAATTTCAACTGCTTTAAATGAGAAGATCCCCTCCTGGCCTAATGACCCTAACAAAGCTGTGGACGCCCGAACCTGTTCTTTGTTTCAAAAGAACCCCGGAGTCATTTCAGGAACAAAAATGCCCGCAGCACTAGTGGAAGTTGGTTTCCATACTAACTATAATGATATACAAAATGTGCTTGCCTATGATAACCTTGAAGCAAAAAGAGTTGTCGCAAGAGCAACATTTGAAGGAATAAAAAAATTCTTCAATGCAAGCATCAAAACTTCCGATTTAAGCGGGACTACGAAATACACTTTCACTACCGATGAAGACATAATCCTAAACGGTGCTAATTATCCGAAAAATCAGAATGTGGTAATATATGTTGTGCCTTTGAAGGATTATGAAACTTATAAACGAGGTGATCTTTTTTCTTCTATGAGATCCAAGGTCAAACCCATAACTAACAAAACAGATTCTTCAGGAAAATTTAGCTATAAATTCAAGAAAGGGTCAATTCCTGCCGGGCCATACAATGTCATAATTGCAATTTATGATCCAAGTAAATTCGAATGGGTTGACGCTTATTCTGCAATGTCAGTGACAAAGCCTTCAACATCACTATTTGGAGAACTTGCCAATCGTCTTCAGGATTGGACGGTAACTGACCTAATGAAAAAGCATAACTGATTTTTTTGTTCGTTAGTTTAGTCTTTTATTTTTCTCCTGTATTTTATGTACGTCGAGTAGTCAATGTACTTTTTCTTTGCTATGTAATCTTTTGTTTTTGGAGCACTATTTCGTGCTGATTCGATTTTATCAGTAACAGTTATTGCAAATGAGTCGCTTCCGGCTCCCGAACCGAATGAAGTAACCAAAATTTTGTTTCCTGCTTTTGCTTCATCAAGAACCGCACAAAGTCCAAGTGGCGAAGCGCCTGAATAAGTATTGCCAACTACTGGTGTAAGCAGGCCAGTTTTCAGTTGTTCGCTGGTAGCTCCAAGTTTTTTCCCTGCTTCAAGTGGGAATTTTCCATTTGGCTGGTGGAAAACAACATAATCATAGTCGCTAATTTTAGTTCCTGTTTTTGCAAGCAAGCCCAAGGTCGCGCCTATGATGTGCCTAAAATACGCTGGCTTTCCAGTGAACCTTCCTCCATGTGAGGGATAATCTGCATGCTGCCTTCTCCAGAAATCAGGAGTATCAGTCGTAAATGAAAATGTCGAATCCACTACCGCAAGCGATTCCTTATTTTGGCCAGCAATAAATGCCGCTCCGCCAGATGCTGCTGAGTATTCTAATGCGTCTCCTGGCCTGCCTTGTGCGGTATCCGAACCTATAGCCATCCCGTATTCGATCATTTTTGCATCAACCATTGCAAGAACCATCTGCAATCCTGCTGTTCCTGCCTTGCATGCAAATTCAAGGTCTGCTGCAGTAAGGTTTGGCGTTGCGCCAAGCGCTTCGGCAACCATGGTTGAGGTTGGCTTGACCGCATAAGGATGAGATTCGCTTCCGACATACATTGCGCCTATCCTTTTGGGATCGATTTTCGCCCTGCTAAGCGCATTTTTCGCAGCCTCGACAGCAATGGTAGTAGTGTCTTCATCAATTCCGCCCACTGCCTTTTCCTTTATCCCAAGGCCGTTTTCTATTCTTTCCCGATCTTCGCCCCAAACGCGGGCGATCTCAGCAGTCTGTATTCTATAAATCGGGATATAAACTCCATAACCAACAATGCCTGCGATAGTAACCACCTTTTGTTTATTGTATTTATCGTATTAAGTATTGTAAAATAGCAAAAAGAACTTGCTCGATTTGGTTTTTATTTCTTGGCTTTCTTTTTCTTCTTTGAAGCTTCTATCGTTTCCTCTTCTTTTTCGTTTTCGCCTTCCTTTTCTGCCATACTGCTCTTTCCTGATTTTTTGAAGGATAGTGCAATCGCTCCAACTGCTATTATTCCGGCTAGTATGATTATGTATGTGAGGTTAAGCTCGTGCGCTTTCAACACTATCGGGCCCTTCTGGTTCATCAGTTGCAGAAGGTCAAAGGTAGCCGAATTCCCGTTTATTTCACCTGCAACTGGTCCGGCAGCTGCCTCATCTATTGCGATTGGGCTGCTGATCTTATAGGTGGCATTTGCACGGAATTTCTTAAGGAACATTGCAGTGCCGCTATTATCCTCATTTAGATCCGTCGCCTGGTATGAGCCTTCATCGATCCCCATCATCCGGGTTACATCTGCGCTGAAGCGGTCATTTGGTATCCGGTCTATCTTAATCGTATAAGTTGTAAAAGGGAACCCGTAGTCTGCAGAAAACTGGTAATATCCGTCTTTTGGGCCTAACTTTTCGCTTATGCTGATCTGCTTGCTTGAGCGGTTAAAACTGCAACCTGGCGAAAGTTTGCAATTATTTTCCAAGGAATTCAGCATATCATCGCTCAAGGTCGCTGAAAATATCGAGATATCAAAGCTTTTTGTAATAGTCGATAGTCCCTGATTGTCAAATGTTTGCTCATACTTCTGGTCAAGTGCTGCCCACGAAATGGCGCATATAAGCACCAATATAAGTATTCTTTTCATGTACTTACACTAACATTTGAGTTTTTTAATTATGCAGTTCTTTTATTTTGATGGCAGTCTCGGCAAAAGGAATATTCATACTATTTGTCCTCTTGGGGTTGTTTTATTTTGTCGCATACCAATACAACCTTCCAAAAATTTCCTCGACTTCACGATCTGCCCCTTCTATCCCGGTACCAAAAGCAGCAATCGTTCCACCGCCGCCAACAACTCCGATTTCCCAGTCCCTTGCAAATACTACTCCTCCTGATCTGGATACCACGGCCTGCGCATCGCCAATCACCATAGACATAGGTGAGCTTGAAAAACTGACTTTTCAGCTGATTAACCAAGAGAGGACTAACCACGATCTTGGTAGCCTTAAATGGGATGATATAATTTCCGCTACCGGAAGGGACCACAGCAAGGACATGGGTATAAACAACTATTTTTCCCACCAGGATTTTGACGGCAATTTTGCCGATGTGCGGCTAAAGCACCATAATTACCTTTCTTTTGAAGTTGAAGGGGAAAATCTCGCACTTCTACCTGCCTATCCCTATTACTTTACTTACCCGAACGGGACCATTTGTTCGCCACACTATTATTCTACCTCTGAACTTGCCCAGCTTGCAGCGATCAGCTGGATGAACAGCCCGGAGCATCGTGCCAATATCCTCCTCCCTAATTTTACTGATAGTGGCATGGGCATTTATTTCATAAATAACAGCTATTACTTCACGCAGGTTTTTGTCAAGTACACTGATTGTGGGTATACTGGTGTAAATTGCTGCCATGAAGGAACTGAATATTTCTGCTACCAGCCTTATGACTGCACCCGGGACGGGGGGTCATTTGTCTGCAAGTGACCAGACCTTGGTTTTTCTATACTCTTCAACAATTTCCCTTATCCCTTGGGCTATCGGCCGGTTTCTGAATCCGAGTTCTTTTTTGGCTTTTGTGTAGTCAAAAATTCTATCTGATCCAAGAATTGCAATGTGTTCGCTTGTTATTTTCGGCTTTTTTCCAAGAACTCGTGCTATCGTCTGATTAACCGATGCAAGTGTGTGCGCTATTTTGAAACTGATTTTTTTTGTTGGCGCATTTACCTTTAGTTCTTTTGCAGCAATTTCCAAAACTTCCTTTTGCGTTATCGGCTCTCCTGCGAGCACATAAATTCCTTGTGCTTTTGCCCCTTCTCCAATACTGCTAACCGCATTGCCGATTGCTTTTGCCACATCATCAACATGTACAAACGGCACATGGTTCGACCCATCACCAATAATTCTCATTTTTCCTTTTTCAATTTGCTTTAATACGTAAAAATAATCAGCAAAATCTTTCCCATAAAGGGTTCCGATTCTGAGAATTACGTGTTTTGGTTTTGTGCTAACTAACTTTTCCGCAACATATTTTGTTTTCGCGTAAGTTCTATCCGGATTTGTTTTTGTCTTTTCATCTGCAGGAATTTCCGCAAGTTTTTTCCCATGTCCTTGAAAGCCTAAGCTTTCAAGACAGTCAAGAAATGCATCGCATTTCTTGCCATAAACAGAAATTGAGCTTGCAAAAACTATCCTGCAACTATCTGGTGCGGCATCCACTATTTTTCTTGTTAAATTTACATTAGTTTCCTGCATCTTTTGCTCATCTAGCATATCCAGAGATCCGGCCAGATGAATGACTGTCGCTGCATCATTGAGTATTCGCTTCAATTGTCCTTCTGAAAAATCAGTTACAATTTCATTTTTTAGTCCGGACGCAGAACGGACAAGAGGAATTGCTCCATCCACTAAGGCAAAAACTGCTCGTCCAAGTCTGCCAGTTGCTCCAGTAATGTAAATTTTCTTTTCCCAATTCTTATTCTTTGGTGGCATACTTCTTCGTTATCTCTTCCATTTTTTTATCTATTCGCTTTTCTGCTTCAAGCCTCTCAAGTGTGTATTCCTTCATGTCCATGAATTTCATTCCTGATGCAAGATGAGGGTGGACGCGTTCTATCCCCCTGAACATTTCCTGTGCAATGTGGCGATAATCCTGGTGGCCCTGCATTGAACTTCTTAGTTCAAGCATATGATATGCTTCTCGTAAACTGAACTGCATGTACCACCTTATGTTATACGCCAAAGGCACAACATACTGTGCTTCTTTCTTGTGTTTTTTAACTATTTTCTCATACGCATCTTTTGTAACCTGCATTACCTCTTTGAATTCCTTATCAAAACCTGCTTCTGTAAGCTCTTTTGGAAGCTTGTAGCCCAAATACGGATTTAGGGGCTGCCTTTGCTGGGTCAGGATCCGATGGCGGTGCATATCACGGTATGCGCCATAATTTGCTACGACATCAAAAGTGTAATAAGCGTGCTCAAAACCCCGGCCGGGTTTGTGCCTTCGGTTTTCCCGATCGTTAATGTAATGCTTGATTATTGCTTGCTTCTCACCATCAGTCATCTTTGCAACAATCCCATTTATTTCTTTCATCGGTTTTCCCAAATAAGGGTACAATGCAGCGGCAATTATTTTCCGCTCTGCCTCCTTATCGTATTCAACAAGTACAACTTCTCCCTCAAGAGAGCCCGAGTGCGAATGGCCTGGATATTTTTGTGCAAACTCCCCCATACTCGCATGGATTTTTTTGAAATATCCCTGCATGGAGAGACCGTATTTGTCATTAGCCCTCTTGACAAAAGACGGAATTATTTTTCCAAGCTCACCCTGCATTAATTGTGCAAGCTCGCGCATTTCAGCCAAGTCATCCGCGTATAGTTTTGTCAATAGATATTCGTAAGCGCGCCCATCTCCAAAAAACCCCATGTTCGTTAATGTGGCCGCTGGAAGGAGCCCGCGCAGAAGGTCACAGGTTTTTGCCCGTATTGTTGATTTGTATGCCCTATCCGATGTCGCTTCATCTTTTGGTTCTCGCTCCATGATGTAGCTTGAGACTTTTGGAATCAAATCCGCATACGTCTGGAAAGCAAAGTCGCAGGTTTGTTCGTAAAGCTCTGCAAATTCACTAGCCATTAAGGTTTTCTCCCTTAAATAAAGCCATTTATCGTTCCGTTTGTTGTCAAAATAAACATATCTTGTGGATTTTTCGAGCGGTGAAAGGCCGAGCCTTGAGTCCTCGAGCGTTTTTGTAGCAAGTATCGAAACATCTTCTATTGCAATATGTGCGCCGGCAAGCTCAGCAACCGAATCATCCCCATATCCTACAAGGACCCGGTCGTAAAATTCTTCAGCTTTTTTTGTCTGGACCATGCTGTGGCCTTGCTGGGCCAATGCACTCTTGCCACCAAACATTTCATCTACTCCCAGTTCGCCTGATAGCATGAATTCATCTAGCAGCACGCGCCGGAGGCTTTTGGCACTTCGGCTATAACGAGAAAACATTGCTCCTTTTACTACTTCAGGAAGGTTAGTTAGTACAAAAACTGGCTTATCCAGATTACTGACAAAAGGGCTAAGCATGGATTTTTCTGAATCGGTGAATTGTTCCATAACGTTCTTTTTCAGGAAAGGGTTTTTATTGTATTGGAAATGGCATTACAATTCTGAAAAATTTTCCAAATTTTTCCTTTTTAGCTATCTTTCCGACTCGCTGAACTCCATTTTTCCTTTGGGTATATATACGCTTACGACAATACCCTGCGGGAACTCTTTTTTCTCACCAATTACTATGCTGCCAGGTTGTTTTTCGTTTATACTAACTCCTTTGGCAGCTTCATTAAAAGCAGCTACGAACTGAGGTCGTAATGGTTTATCTGGAACTGGTATCTCCAATGGCTTAAATGTCATGTCTGGAGAATCATCCTTTCGTTTTAATACTGTTGCATAAGCATCTAAAAAATTGCCAATAGCTGTTCTCCAGACGAGAGTTCCCGGACTATTACCGATGGCCATTACCCCCGCCTTAAGGCCATCCGAAACTGCCATTATGGTTTTTGCATTTGCATCACAAAATTGCTCGACACCCTCTGGCTTAGAAGAAGATGCTTCGTACGCTCTTCTCAGGATCGTTCTGGCTTCTTCCTCAGTTGTTTTGGCATAAGAAACTTTTTCCTGGGCTTCAACAGATGCTGGTTTAATCGTAAGCTTGCTTCCGCTTACTGAAAGATTCATCTCCCCGACTTGGACAAAATCCTTTCCAGTCCCTACCTTTACCCCATCTTCCAATTTCTCCCCTAGTTTTTTCTTAAATTCCGCTAAAAACATGGCTGCTTCCCGCGGGCTTTGAAATGAAAAGACATATGGTTTGAAATCCTGGTTCTGCGCAACTTTTTCCATTGCGAATTCGGACGCCGTTTTTTGTATGCCTGCAACTATGGGTTGCGGCATCTTCGGAGAGCTTATCTTTAGTGCCTCCCTAACTGCATCATAAATTAACCCTTTGGTAAGCGGTGCTTTTTCTATTAATAGTTCTTCGCCCATACGTTTTCACCTTCTACATACACAATCAAACATTTTTTGATATAACTCATCTATATTCAGATTTTTAATCCCATCGATAAGTACTTTCCCAATAGCCGAAAATCCCAAATCAGAAATTGCTTGTAAATATCTTTCCACAACTGTTGGATTCGTTTTATTTATCTCAGGAATCTTAGAATAATTTGCCTGTAGCGTCCCTAAAACTGCGGCTAATTTTTGACTTACCGTGTACCCTGCCCTGATGGAATTTAACCTAGCCAATACTTTGATGGAGTAAATTAACGCTTCTGTTGAATTTTGCAAACTCTCCGTAGCTGCTCTTTGGTTTGCACCATTCTGCAAACCCTTCAGAATCCCAAATTTCTTCGCGCATAAACTATCTAATAAAACGGTTCCAGTTGCAATTGTTAATCCTGCATTTAATTCTAAACCAACGTCTGCTTGCTTTTGTTTTCTACGATTTCTGTCTTGGACTGAAGAAACATCTTCCTTTGGAAGGCTGCTTGCAATTTTTTCATGAATTGGGGCGCATCCAAAAGAAATAGATATGACCACAGGAAGAATTGTTCTGCCGAATCGTTCTGAAAAAGATCGGCATCGATATCGTATTCTTCCGCTCATTATAACATGATATTACATAACTCATTTAAATGATCGTATTTTTTTACCCAATCAATCCCCTCAATACCCCAAGCAACTGTGGCCTTGTCCCCACTACTTTGGCAACCGGTCCTGCAAAATTACCATTCATAATCTGCTGTAAGTCCTGGTCCGTTATTGTGCTGAAAATATGGTTCATATCATCATCGCTTACTTTCTCCATAACCTTTCTTAACATCAGTCTTTTTGCCAGCCTTGGGCCGGTATTTTCCCGCCATGGTTTTTCATAGTGCTCAGTAAATATTGCTTTAGAAAAATCCTTTTTTTCAAATGCCTTAATGGCTGCTCCAGCTGCCATTACTCCTGCTTCCATGGCAATGGCAATCCCACCGCCATGAATTGGGTCAACCTGTTTAGCTGCAGTTCCAATAATCATGCAGTTGTCTTTTGCAAATTCGTTAATCGGCGCGCCAACCGAAATAACTCCACCAAAATCCAAAAGCGTGCTTGATTCCTTAAGCTGCTCATTGCCTTTTATGAACTGATCAAGAAGCGGTTTTGGCTGTGCACCTTTTAGCGCCCCTAACTTATCGCCGTTTGCTACATTTCCGCCAACGCCAATGCCGACATTTGCCTTTCGGTCTGCTTTTGGAAAAATCCAGACATACCCTCGTGGCGCCAAAGCATTTCCAAAGTAAAGCTCTATGAGGTTTTCGTGATCGTATGGTTTCATTTCGTATTCGTAGCAAGTATCAACATCATAAAGTGCATGCACTGTTTTGAATCCCATTTGCCTAGCAATTAATGATTCCATTCCTTCAGCAGAAACAATGAGTGGTGCATGAAGATCAAATGGTTCTCTTCCTCCATGTGAAATTGTTAGTCCATTTGGTTTTTCTTTTTCATCTTTTAGCAATTGCAAAGCGCGTGTGTATGTTTTTAGTGTTGCTCCCTTTTCAACAGCAAGTTCGCACAGCCATTTATCAAATGTTTTTCTTTCCAAAATCCATCCTTTGGTATCTTTATCTTTCCAAGTGATTGATTTACCATTTGGAGCTACGATTTTTGCTCCAACTATCGGAGTGGAATAACAAGATCGTGGCAAATCCAGACCTTCTTTTATTATTTCGGTTTCATTAACTCCTTCGCCACATCGGACAGGAACTCCAATTTCTTTTCGTTTATCAATAACTAGAACATCTAAGCCTGCGCCAGCTGCAATTCTAGCAAAGCAAGAACCTGCTGGTCCGCCTCCAACTACTATTATATCGTGATCAAAATCTTTGGCCATGCTATTTTACTCCTCAATAAAAGTTGTTTTACTAACCGACTTCTGCTCCTGCTGGAAGTTCCTTGTGATTTTTTACTCCCTTATACATTTCAATAACATTAGCAGGGCATACCCGAACGCAAAGCCCGCAGTCAATGCATTTATCAGCAAAATGCTCCATCCGAGTTCCAACTACTTCGATTGCATTTGTCGGGCATACTGAAGAGCAGCCAACGCAAAGGATGCAGCCATCGTGTTTGATAGTAATCATAGGATCAACATTAGTTGCTCTTAGAAAGATGCTAAAAAGGTTGCGCTTTGGTAAATTCTAAAGACTTAAATTACGCTTGCTGCATCTTTTTCATGTGACGCCCATTACCAAAGTGCAAATCCCCCAGGAAATACAGGGAGATCCACTTAAATTTATGAAAAAAGAAGGCGAAAAACTGCTAATTACTATTGGCCTTGCAACTAAAACTGAGATTTCTGATACTAATTTTTATGCCTTAGGAAACAAAGGATATAATTATGCAATGTGCATGAAACTACTCCTCAATTTTGATCTTAGTGATGGCCAGAAAATCGGTGTGGCCAGAGACTTCCTGCAGACTGTTCACAATAACCGGAAATATGTAGAGCAATACGGCCTGGAGATTTTTCTCGACCTCCTTAAGGCAACTTTAGATAATCATTCTTTCTATATCTCTGGTCGTAGTGGAGCTGCATTCTATGAGGATCTTAAATCATTCGACCACATAGCCGCTTTTGATTTTTTAATTAAAGATAAAAAAACATTTTTGTCTACTGCAGCTAATATTCTTAAGATAGATAGAGTCTCGAATAAAACTGACTTAGGTCGCAATGCTGTCACTTTAATCAAATATCAGAAATCACTTATTGAAAGATATGGTTTAGAGCCCTTTGCCCAATTGATCACGATCGGGAGGCTCAAGCCTTCTCATTTTAATTTCAATAATGTCAATGGACTGGAAGAAGTCGTTGACCAGGTTGGATTTGCACCATTAATCAAGATTGCACAGAACTTAGGCGCGGACTTTTCCCAATTCTTAAAACTATTTGATTTCAATGGGCCACATGACCTCAAAGTCCACGAGTTTAGTTTTTCGGGCTTAGATTTTGATATTAAAAAATTTATCTCCTTTGCCTTAGAACTAGCACCGTTTTCCCGAGAAAACACCAGCGAAATAATACATCAAATGTCTGAATATTATTCCAATTATGAAACCATGAAGTTTCGAGAAATATGGCCCACGTTTACACAAGATTATAAAAAATTATACGATTCTCCTCCACTATGGCACAAAAAATTTGACGAAATGCGGGCCCGGATAAGACCTGAATTTGAACGAACTTTTAAGGAATTTATAAAGGGCGAAGGATCAAATGCTTTTTTTATACTCTCAGTTTACAACTACTTTCATTACCTTGTAGACCTAAAAAGATTTTCCGAAGCTGAACTCATCACTCTTGCAAGATCAATAGCAGTCCGAAGCGAAGGCAAAAAGAAAGAAGTGTGGCAAGGCCTATATGCATTAAGGCCAAACGGTGATTCTACATTCATTACTAGTGCAGATGATCTAACTGCCAAAGCCTGGGGTCTTCTCCAATTAGCCAAATCTGGTATTGATGAAAGTGGAATGTCTATGCTAGGGCGATTTGCTTCTTCGATTAAACAGTACGGTATGGCATCTTTTGTCGAATTTGTAAGATATTGCAGTCCAAATGTTGCAGAGATATTTGATCGTAGCCATCTTGATCCAAAATGGGTAGAAAAATATGGCATATCTGCTTTTATTGATTTGGCAAAAACATTGCGTGGAGAGACAACTAAAGTTTTAGGACAATTCCGCAATGCCCCCGGACTTCTTGAGCAGTTTGGTGTTGATACTTTTGTTGAAATATCAAAAAAGCATTCAATGTTATCATTTGGTGTTTTGTACGACTTTCGTCCCTGGATCAATACAAGGGCAGATGTTTTTTATGCCCATGAAATGGTATATCAACTTCATTCAACAAAATTCGGCAGGCAAGCAAAACCGGCCGTTTATCAATTAGATACAAGGATTATAACGTTTCTTGATATTTTTGCCGAATTAAATAAGGGTCGCAATACGACGTTGAAAGATGTTGGAGAATATTTTGATAAAATAATTAAAGAACGAGGCGACATAGTACCTCTTCTTTCAGCATATCAAAAAATTACCTATGAAAGCCTTACAAAACATTATTCTGTTTATCGTGCTGCTTTCGAGTTTGAACGGAAAATTTCCTCTATTGATGTAACTTCCGAGCAGCACCTTGCAAAATCGTTCGACCTTTCAGAATTAATAAAAGAAACATCCAGCGCAGAAAGGTTTGCCACTTCGCTCCGTTTACTTAACAATATTGATCCAAATCTTGCAAAAGATTATGCCTCGAAGATCGTGCTAATTCCACAATGGCTGCGTTTTGATTATCCGGAAATTGCAAGCACCAACCTAAGTGACGCTGTTTCTTCAAGTACCATTGTCACTTTACTTTCAGAATTATTTCCCAAGGACAAGAAAATAAAAGAATACAAAAAATATCTTTCTGACCAGCTTGCAAAGGTAAAAGTTGCTTCTATCAAACCAATAAAAAACCTACAAGACCTTGAAGAGGCATATCAGATTGCGGATGCATTTAAGGAAACCTCCCCGGTCATTGCTGGCAAATACCGTACTGCAATCATGCAAAACATTGATTTTGCTCAACTTGTCCGCGATGCGACCGGAGGAAAGCTTGACTCTAAAAGGCTTGAAACTGCCCGGCTTAAATTAAATGAAATTAACCGAATTCTTGGCGATGAGTTTATTCTTTTTGTCGGCATCAGCATGAGCAAAGATATGATAACAAAAGGAAATTTCTTCTTTAAACTGGATGAAGTTAATCATTGCTGCTTCTCAAAACCATCTTCATATCAGGACGTTAACAATTTATACGAAATGATCGGTAGGTTCCAGGCAAACCGCTTGGCAGATTATCTAGTAAAAAATCAGAAATTGTTCACTGAAGAAGAGCGTTCTGATGCAGTTAAAAAACTAGATTTAATGGGCGTTACCGTAGATTTTGAGGAATCTGCAACAACTAAAGCATCAAAGCAGATCAAACAGGGAAACATCGGCTATGTCATAACAAAAACATACTTAAAACTAACCGCTGGCGGAGCCTTAAGGCAGGAAATTATTGATTTGAACGTATCCCCCATACGCAGAAACGTACAGTTACGCAAGGGTTTTGATCTTATATCCTATGTTGATGGCGATCGGAAACTAGTCGCTACTCTTATCACTGGAAAGGCTGAAAACGGGGCAAAAATAAGCTATGAAGTGAAATTAGGTTCAGGTCTTAATCTTGATGAAGTTAAGGATAAATATGGCCTATCCCTTGCAGCACTTTCAGTTGGGGCATTTACTAGTGGTGAAAGAAAGCTTGCTGATTTTGCAGCCTTAAATGGTAGTATGATCAATTATCTTGTTTCAAACCGCGATGGCCTAATAATATTCTATCCTGATGGCACAGCAGATATCAAGGACGTTCGAAATTTACATAAAAACGATATTAAAACTCCTGGCTACCAGATGGAAAGCGGGCCTTTGGAATTCCGAAAAAAAGTTGATGATTTTGATATCTTTATAAAGAAAATGAAAAAGGCACAGGCAAGTGCAATGCAAGGCCAGTTACTTCTTTATAATGGGGAACTGCAGCTAACTGATAAGTCGAGTGGCGTTACAGATAAACGAAGAGTATTTGCAATTTTAAATGACGGCTCGTATGCACTAATCGATTTTAATGAGAGAATCACCCTTATGGAAGCTGCAGTATTGGCACAAAAGATGGGAGTAAAGCATTTAGTTAACCTTGATACTGGAATGTATGATTTTTCCCAATATATTGATAAATCGGGAAATGTCCATAAGCTTGGGACATTTGACTCATCAAATCCGACTAACCTTATTATATTCCATGCAGGCATAAGCGCCCAGGTTCCGCAAAAATTGAAATGAACTAATCAAATTGTTCATAATGTTCCTTATCCCAGTCTATTTTTTCTGGCAATTTTCTTTTCTTCACTGCATTCATGAATTCATAAAGTGCGGTTTCTGATTTTGCCAGGCTTGGTAGTACTCCGTTCTTCCCCAACTTAAATAATCCCATAAGCATACTTAACTACATTAATTTTCATACTTTTGCTTTTTCTTGTTTATTGCTTAACATATTCCCAAACCCAGGCGTCCACTCATCACTTTTCATAAGTACTGCCTCTACATTCCTTATGACTTGTGGAAAATTTTTCCTTAATTCATCTGTAATTTCACGGTATTCGTGATAATTGCTCACGACTAATTCTGGCTCTAGATCCCAGTTATTTCGGATAAAATACTGGATGTTCGGAATTCCAGAAACATACTCCAATAATCTCTTCTCGTCTTCTTTTGTATATTTTTCAAGATGAACTATCGCTTTGTACATCTCCAGCCCTAACTTGTCCAAATCCACACTTATACGATATTGGATTATGATTCCAAGTTCCTCCATTCTTTTTAGTCTGCTGGAAATCGTTGGCGGCGTTGATTTTACTCTTGTAGCTAGTTCTATCATCGGAATTTTCGCATTGTTTACTATTTCCTGAAGTATGAGATAATCAAGCTGATCTAACTCGTTCTTTACTATCTCTCCTCCAAATATTGTTGGTTTTGTTATGCTATTTGTAAAATACATTTTGGGATACTGCATAACGTCTAAAAGTGCATCCCCGTACCTATTTACAATTACTTCATTAAATTTGGAAAAAAGGTCATTTTTCAAATCATAAAATTCATACTCTGATTTTGCATAAACTGCAAAAACAAGATCCCAAGTTCCGTCGCATTCACCCAACCAATAGACATTTGGAGAGCTGCGCAAATACTCTAGAAGTTTCTGTTTTTGTTCCGGTACATTCTTCAGTTGCAGGTAAAGCTTGTATATTCTATACCCCATTTTGTGCGGGTTTATTGCAGCCTTAAATGCAGTAATGATGCCACGCTCTACCAGCCTGATAATCCTATATTCCACACTCTGCCTTGATTTTCGCGTTATTTTTGCTAATTTATTCATTGGTATTCGGCAGTTTTTGTCTAATTCTGCTAAAATAATTCTATCTGCCTTATCGAGCTTTATTCCAACTATTTCAACCATACTTTTGCTTTTTGAATGAAAAAATATAAAAATAGATAGTTTTTGCCCATTTTTTGAAAGAAACTTTATTATGCATAAAACACCATAGTTTAGCAGAAAGAAACACAATAAGGATGGTGGTGTTGTTATGAAAAAACTTATTCTAAATCCGAATACTAAGATGGATCTGATTCAACCAAGACACAATTATGCGCCAGCAGATAAAACAAAACAAGGTCATATCTACATGCCAACCTCGCTTCTAACTGAAGGAGCACGACTTTTGGATTCGGGTGTAGCTGTTACTTTTCATGATGAAAATATAAAACCAAGAGAACTTTCTTCTACAAATATTGGAATAAATCTTTTAGGGGCGCCATACATACCAGATGTAAAAAAGCTCATGAGCCAAATAAAATCCGAACTAAGCGAATCGCCGCAATTTTTACTTGGCGGGCAAGTAATTTCTGGGTTAACGGCCGTTCAATTTGCCAGGCTTTTCGGAGAATCTGCGCATAATGGAAATGTTGATGAAACAGTAATCCGATTATTGGGAATATGTAGTGCACTCACCCCTACACAGCAGATTTCGTTGATTCCAGCATACGAAAAAATAGCCGATCGCCATATGAAAGAGTACCTATCAAGAGAATTCAGTTTTTATGTCTCACAAGGCTGCCAATTTGCCTGTGATTTTTGTGCAGCAGTTAGAACCTTCAAGGATCCAAATACCGGAGAACTTCGCAAAGTCAAGGAAAGTTATAGGGATATTGGAATAATAAAAAAAGATCTTGAGTATTTGGTATCAAGGGTTCAAAGCCTGGGTCTAAATCAACTGCAACTTTACTTGTCAAATCTTGATGTTTTCCAAACTCCTGAAAAACTACTTGAATTTGCATGTGCTGTCCAGGAAGTAAAGAGAGCACATCCAAGTTTTAGTATTCAGTTAAGGGGATTGGCAACCGCAGAATCTTTCATAAGAACAAGAGACCACTCCAGAAAATCCATTGAAGAACTGATAAAAGCAGGTTTCCATACTGTAGGTTTTGGTGTGGATGGAATGACCCCCGCAGTCTGGAGGGCGGTTAACAAAGGAATCAATACAATGGACAAATGCTTAGAAGCTATCCGTTCTACAAGAGAAGATTTTGGATTGACACCAGAAATCCTGATGGTTTTTGGTCATAGTGGCATCGATACAGAAGATACTCTAAGGCTTGCCTATGAATTTACGCTAGATATGGTTCGGAGATATGGGGTGGTACCAAGACCTCATATAGCAAAAAGTTTCATACCTGGAAATATAGGTTGGGTTGACCCCCAAAATGCAAACGCTATAGAAGCACTATTACAATATCCTGAGGCGTTCCAGTCACTTGATTTTACTGCATTGCCATCCAAATTAACTCATCCAGATGAGAAAATAAGAAAACTAGTTATTGAATATTACTTGAAAATTTGCTCTATTGTGGGAAATACGACCTCATACACCAAACCAATAGAACCCCAAATGTCTCCAAAAGAAGTTGAAGAGATAAAGCGATTTAATGAGAACCGCTATGATAGATGATTCATTCACTTTTCTCTTTCAGCGCTTTTATTATTGCATCGCCAAATATCCCTGCGCTGTCTGGGCAATCAGCGGTAATTATGTTGTTGTGGATTACCAAAGGTTTTGCAAAATAGCATGCGCCGTTTGCCTTTAGCATGCTAATAGCTTTGCTATCAGGGAAAACTGTAGCATCTTTTCCTTTTAGCACCCCTGCTTTTGCAAGTGCCATTGGCCCCAAACAGATCGCAGCAATTTTTTTGTTTAGCTTATTCGCGTCCGCAAGTAGCCTGCGGACTGCAGGGTCTTCCGCAAGTGTCGGAGAGCCTGGGCCTCCAACAATTACAAAACAATCAAAAAATTCAGGACTTGCTTCATACGCTCCAATATCCGGTTCTATTATTCTCCCGCCACTGCTTGTTGCTTTTGTCCTGCTTATGCTTGCAATAGTTATCCTGTGCTTTTCTTTTTCCAGCATTTCCTTAGGTATAATTAGTTCTTCGTCTTTGAAACCCTGCTGGGCAACAAGCATAAGGATTTTAGCCATACTATATTATGATCTTCAAAATTTAAAAGACAGATACCATCTTTCGTATTGCTTGTGCGTTGCAAAGCAATGCAGAACATATAGCTTTTCATTCCCAAATTGATAAAAAGTTAGATCAAAGTTTGTATTTTATTGAAAAAAGGCCGAGAATACTGCCGGCTTAAGCCGAGCAGTTGAATCGGCATAAATTCTTTTTCTTTAGCTTCAAAAACTAAGCCAATAGCGGCAGCGCCGCAAAGCGGCGCCGGGTCTTCCAAGAGAAGACGCT
>JACRGB010000016.1 GCA_016212505.1 Microcaldota archaeon | reverse complement strand
GCATGCACAAAGCTGCATCAGCAGGAGTTGCGATTCCGCCAGCTGCAAAATTAACAACAGGAAGGCGGCCGAGTTTTGAAGTTTGCAAAACCAAATCATAAGGAACCCGATACTCGTTCGCGAGTTCTTCGACTTTTTTTGTATTTTTTTTATTTGTTAATTCGATTAATTCCGCTATTCCGAAATTCAACGCTCTAATATGGCGGACTGCTTCCACAATATTTCCAGTCCCGGCTTCGCCCTTGGTGCGCATCATTGCTGCCCCTTCATTGATTCTGCGCAATGCTTCACCTAAATTTCTTGAGCCGCAGACAAAAGGGACTTTGAATTTTGTTTTATCAACATGAAATTGCTCATCTGCAGGCGTAAGGACTTCACTTTCGTCAATATAATCAACTTCAAGTGCTTCAAGCACTTGCGCTTCGACAAAATGGCCGATCCTGCATTTGGCCATAACCGGTATGGTTACTGCGGCCTTAATCTCCTTAATTTTTAGCGGGTCGGACATCCGGGCTACACCGCCATCTGCACGGATATCTGCTGGCACCCTTTCAAGGGCCATTACCGCAACTGCCCCTGCTTTTTCAGCAATCCTTGCCTGCTCGGCGTTAGTGACATCCATAATTACTCCGCCCTTTAGCATTTGCGCAAGGCCGGACTTAAGAGTAAAGGTTCCTTTTTCTGCCATAAAATCAACTCACTACAAAAGATATTATTCCGAAAACTTTATAGCCTCAAACCCGCGAGGTTCAGTCAATTCTCACAGTTATTACGTGGATGGGTGGGGATATTTTTTCCAATGCCCGAAGGGCAAATAGGACCTCCGGATCTTTTTCATACGAGGAATCATACTGCTCAGAATCAGTCCTCGATGCACCAGTTTCCAAAAACCTTTTCAAATCAATCATTGTTGAAGCCGCTGCATTGCGCTCTCGCAGCTCATCGCGCATTTCAAGTCGGAAATCAAAAATATAGAGCATCAGGGTCTTGTCCCAGCTCCCGGAGATGGAAGATCTGCGGAAAAATTCACTTTTGATATTATATCGGATCAAAAAGTATATCGACGCCAGGCGGCCATCATCTGAAGGCACAAGCGGACCAATAAGTTCGAACGCCTTTCCCAGATCACCTTTGCCCAAATATGCTATTGCAAGCCGAAAATCGTAGATGGCGCGGGTTTCAATACTTGCGCCTTCTAGGTTGCGGATCTTATTTTCATATAATTCGATAAGGTCATAGTATTTTTTTTCGTTGAAAAGCTGGAGTTGCAGTGCATCAGCTACGGAAATAACAAAAACACTTGCGGGTTTTGCAGCATTAGAGTGGTATTCACTAAGAGGCACTGCAACCCTAACTGGATTTACGGTAGTTTGTCGAACAGGAGGCGCTGCACATGCACCAACTAAAACCAAACCCAAACCAGCTAACCGTATGCGCCCCATCAAATCAGTTAGTACTATATATGAACACGTTTATAAAGATTTTGACACAGAAAAACAGGAACAAAATGAGAAAAAAGAAAAATCGCCGACGACAGGATTTTCAGTCCCAAAGTTTTTTGGGATGACAACAAGGAACAATTGTTCTTTGTGCCCCATTGAAACGATCGTTCGTTTCAATAGGGAACCCTTTTTTCTAAAAAGGGTTCTTTTGAACCTGTAATCCACGAGGGAATGGCTCACTCGCCCATTGAACTATTTCTAGTGTTTTTGGGGTGAAGCCCTTTTTTTGAAAAAGGACTCTTCGAGACCATCGCACTACCGGGTTATGCGACGTCGGCATTTGAGTCGCAACGAAAATGCTGACGGATGATGAATGCAAGAGCATTCAGCAAGACGTCGGCATGAAAAGGAAATTTTCATGATGACGCCTTTTTACCAAAGGTAAAATAGACGTCGGCATTTGAGTCGCAACAACAAACAAATAGTATTAAAGATAATATTTACTTAAATAGCATTATGATTGCCCTAAACCTTAAAACATACGAACAGAGCATAACAAAACCCCTGTTATTTGCGGATATTGCGAGCGAAGTAGTATCAGAAACAGGGCTAAGGATAATACTTTGCCCGCCGATGCCCTATCTTAAAGAATCCGCTGAGCGGTTTTCTGATGTTTTTGCCCAGCATGTTGATCCGGTTCCTGCCGGAGCATACACAGGTTCTATCCCCGCAGAACTGCTAAAGGCGATAAAAGTCAAAGGTTCATTGCTAAACCATTCAGAAAAAAGGATCCCAATGGGGGACATAAAAATCGCTATTGAAAAATTGCATGCGAACGGGCTTGAAAGCCTAATTTGCAGTGCAACAACAAATGAAGCGAGGGAAATTGCGCCAGTTAGCCCAACGTATATTGCGGTAGAGCCGCCGGAACTTATTGGAAGCGGAATAAGCGTGTCCACTGCCCAGCCGGAAATAGTGATGAATTCGGTAAAGGCAGTGCTTGAGATAAACCCAAAAGTCCGGGTCCTTTGCGGTGCTGGAATTAGCAACAAAAATGACGTAAAGAAAGCGCTCGAGCTTGGAGCGCAGGGAGTTCTCCTATCAAGTGCCTTTGTCAAGGCAAAAGACCCAAAAGAATTCTTAAGCGAGATTGCCTCTGTTTTCTGAAAATTTGTCCTCTGAAATTTTTGAGTTATCCGGAGGATCTGTGGACAATTATTTTCTATTTATCAGAAGTAGCGCTGGAATAATTAGGAATATTAGCGCACTCGGGCAGCAAGGCAGTTTTAACGGCGGTTGCGTCTGCGGGGAAGGTATGGAAACCGATGATTTTGATTTAGAGGGAGCCGGTCCCGGGGTTGGTGCTGGATTTGGTGTCGGAGTTGGTGCTGGCGTAACTGTTTGGTTCGGTTGGGCGGGTACAGTATTATTCGGTTGTGGTGTTGGATTCGGGGTAGGTGTTGGAGTAGGGGTTGGTGCTGGTGGCGGGGGAGCAAAAGCAGGAATATATTGCTGGGTTAAACTGATCTCCGGCTCTCCGCTGACATTAACTGTTTGTTTTAGCAGCAATCCGGTTTTCTTATCAAATGTTTGCTTAATTGATACCGACCCTAGAATCTGTTCCAAAGTAACAGCATCCCAACTTTTACCGGCAAAATTTTGTTGGCCCTTATCAGTAACTGAGTATTCCCCAATAGCCTGGCCGATAAAGGCACCATCGAGCAAAGCAGGATCGAACCAGAAAGGACCAGGATTCTTTGACGCATTTACTGTTGGATTGATAGAAGATTTTAAACTGCCAGAATTTGAAAATGTTTTTTGTTCAAATGTTACCTGGGTAGCGCTTTTAGATATAACAGTAAACGAAAGGAGGTCGTTGCCCTTTGAATAATTTAAACTAACGCCCTTATCAACCCAGGAAGGGGCAGTGGAGTATACAACCGAGAGGAAAACTAATAAAGCCAATAATCGTTTCATAAAGAGAATAATTCAGATTTATTTTTAAATTTGATTGTCTCGAAAAAATCGAAGTATTTTGGTAAATTTTGAAAATGGAGAGACATTTGAATGCTTTTTAATTCCTATCGGGCCAAAGATAGAATGTTTGCGGTTGTAGTCTAGCCTGGTTAGGACTTGGGGTTTCCAACCCCATAACTCGGGTTCAAAGTACCTTTTTGGCAAAAAGGTACCCAAAAAACTGTTTAGTTAAAAAGGTTATGAAAATCCCGACGACCGCAACGCATCTTTTTTTAAATTCAACAAACTTAATTGTATTTAAGCCCCGGTAACTCAGTTTGTTTTTGCTAATTTTTTGCTGCTGCAAAAAATGCAAAAACGAGCGTAATGGTAGAGTGCCTCTCTCGTAAACTTTAGGAAATTGGAGAATCAGTTTTGGTCCACCTTTTTCCAAAAGGTGGAAGGAGGAAGTCGGGAGTTCAAAAAAACTTTTAGGAAAAGTTTTACAAAACCTCTTTCGCTAAAAGTTGCAAAGGAACAAATCTCTCTCGGGGCTATATTTGTTTCATACTTCATTTTCGTTATATTTTGTCGCCATAAAATCTTGTTGCTACATTAGAGGTTATTCCACCATAACAATTTAAACAGTTCCTTATATGATTTAACACATGTCTATGTCTCCTAAACCATACTTAAGAAATACTGTATTAAGACTAGCATTGGCAGTCCCATTTGTTGCAGGATGTAGAACACCTCCATTGGATGAGCCACCAAGGTCAGCTCTTGCAGATGCTGCAATTACCCATGATCTCTCATCTCCACCAAAACCGGATTTGTCGCTCGGGCCAGATCTTGCACCAGGATGCTCCGCCGGTCCAGGCTCAAAACTAAACTGTTTTGAGCTCTTCAATAAAAAGTTAGTTTATGATCCTGTAAAACCAGAGAGTGAAGAAAGAAGAATGGATTTTGATAAGTTTAGTATTGTTTTGGAAGACTCTCCAGATCCCAATAGTGTCATAATTTCAATTATAGATAAAAAATGCAATACTCTTAGGCAAGACAAAATTGAAAATGGAGTGACTAAAGATTTTACTTTAATGATTGGTGGCGAAGAAACCCACTTTAAACTAACCATAGGTGGTTTAGGACCAGGAACTACACTTGGTTCATTCTGGGCAATTGTACAAGTTTCAGATTTTACCTGCTGTATGCCCGCAGGTCAATGTGGTATGATGAAGATAACGATCGCCACACTTTCCGAAGGTGAAAGTTCGACAATAAATTTTGATGGAAATTCTGTTGAATTAACTACAAAAGTGATTGCAATAGATGAAAAAGTTGGTGCTCCAATGGGCCAAAGCTGTCCAATTAGTCTGGAGCAGGTTAAATTAGAAATTTCTCAGAAAGAAAATGGAAAAACAACAGTATTAACTGGAATCAGTACCATGGATGTGTGTTTGAATACTATTGATAGTTGTGTTACGGTCTATGTAGGTGAAATAATGCTGGATGTCAAAGCTCCGATGAATGGCACTTGCGCTATTGCAAATGAAAGAGTCAGGGTAATTATCATAACTCCAGAATAAAAAGAATTTTTTCAACCCAGAATCCTCGCCAGTTCCGAGTGGAAAATATCCGGCGCCGATGCCAGCTTGTGCGCGCCATCACGGACATCCTTGTATTTTGATAGGCGCAGAATGCCTTTTAGCGCCTCGACATCGCCTTTTAGCTTATGCAATGCCTGCGAGCGCGTTGTTTTGAATTTGGATTTTGACGCAACCGAAAGCAATGCGGCGCTGTGGCCAACCAATCGCTCTACAGCACTTGCACGGCAATCCTCATAAGGAGAAAGGATCGCAACTTCTGCAAGTATTTCAGGATCATCCAGATTAGGAACTAAGTCGGATAGGAGCATGAGTGCGGTTGATTTGACATCCTTATAAGAGGACTCAAATGCAATTCTTCGTAACGCCCAAGCATGTTTCCACAATCTTCCTACTGCCAGATACCGCGAGTCCTGCTGCGGGGAAAGTTTTGCAATCTCCACCAAAACTTCTGCATCATCTATTTCTTCAACTAGTTCGGAAAGAAGTACCGCTGCAAGTTTTTTTGCATCAGGATATTTTGATGCTATTAATAGCGCAGATAGGGCCGGAACGTTGGAGGATAATTTTTTTATTGCTGCTTTCCTTGCAGTTGAATAAGGAGAATCATCAGCAACTTTTTTCAAAGCATTATGGTCATGTGATAATTTTTCGAATGCAGCAGTCCTTGAATCAGTATTTGGGGATCTTGATGCCACTTTGGAAAGAGCTGCATTGTTTGTCAGCGAAGAAACTGCTTCTAATCTAGTGTCTTTGAAAAATGATGAGCATGCAACATCCACAGTTGCTTCATTATTTGCTGATAATTCATCAACTGATGCTGCTCGCGCATCATCATGAGGGCAGAATTTTGCAATATCTCCAAGCGCTTCAGCATCGCCAGTTAGGTTGGATACCGCAGCCAATCGGACAAATGGAAAATTTGAAAACATTGCTAATTCGACAAGTACGCGGGAACGGCCCTGCAACCTTTCAACTGCATTAAGCATCTGGTTGCGGTCTCCGCCAACTAAAACAGAAGCAAGATGGTTGAAACTATGAGTATCTGATCCCTTATGGAATTTTTCGGTGAGCTTTGCTGCCCTTTTCTTGATAGAGTCTAACCGTTTTTTCTCTGACATGTATTCTTCTTTTTCATCCGTAGCGCTTTCCATTAGTTCGTGTGCATGGGTCGAACTAAAGTGCGCTTTCTTTCTGATACTGGTTGCCATGGGGTAATTTTTCAAAGCAAGTATATAAACCTTCTGTAGGATTTTCGAGGAAAAAGAAGTTTGACGAAAATTGAGAATCATAAGAATTAGGAACACTGAGAAATTAATTTGAAATCATATTCTTATATATTCAGAATCTGTTCCAACTCTCCCCTTTGCCAAGGACTCTGCAGTTTCTCTTTCATTTTCATTACTTGCGAAATACTGGATGAACCTAATTATCCTACCTGCGGAAAAGCCTTTTCCCATGAACCTGAGGAGTTCCGCCCTTCCAAGCTCGTTTCTGGCAGCATCGGTAATTTGGGTTCCAAGTACTGTTATTTCATCCGAATTACTCTCTCTTACTCTGGCACGTTGCTCGCGGGCATAGTCATGGAAAATAATTGAGGCGAGTTCTCGATCGGTTAATTCCTGCATTATTCGTCTTTTAACAGCCCCGACTCCGCCATGAAGGTTAACTCCTCGGGCAAGCGGCCTTTTTAACTTTCTCCATACAGGCCATGCACCCCTTTTTTCTCTTTGTTCAATCATTTGCGCTTTTACAACAGACCATTCTGCAATAGCCACGCCCCAGAAAGGAACTGGAAGAATGGGCTGGCCCAGTTCACGCAGTTTTGAATTAAGTTCCAGCCGGGCACCCAGCAGTTGCCGTTTGGTCAAACCAAGGTCGCGAATTGCAACTTTCCCGTAAACTACTTCTTTGCCCTTATAGTAATCATAAACTTTCCGCTGAATGCCGCGGAAACGGCGTGCGATGACGACTTCGCCTTCAGGAAGTCCGAATTTTTTGAAAAACTTTGCTTCCCACCTATAGATATTTTCAGTTGTCCTGCCGACCTGCTCAGAAACCAGCCTCGGAAGTTTTCGCGCCCTGCACTGTTTGCGGATTCCTTCTACATAGTCAAAAATCCGGTTCTTTGGTATAGTCAATATTTCAGATAGTTCTGCGGTTGAAATATATGGCTGCCCTGCAATAGCAAGTGCGACCTTAATCTGGTTCTCGGTAAAATGATTTTCCAAATGATCCTGGGCCTTGCCTTTTTTCATCAGTTTTCTGAATTTGGTGGCAAGGTCATAGACAGTCTGTGGGCCTTTGCCACTCACATTCAGAGGCGGAGGCAATCCCAATTCAGCGCACCTAGTCTCGATTCGTGGTACTTTTTCGCTAACCCATTTAACCCCAGTACCTGCAGTTATTTCAGTTGAAGTGCAGTTAGGGTGATCTCCCGCATAATTGAGGATCTTTAGCCAGTCCGGAGGGAGCACTTTGTCGATGGGCCGCTTGCATTTAGGTTCCGGAAGATCAAAACTTAGGACGAACTCTGGGTTTGGGTAATAGAGGACGGAAACTCCTGAGGCAGGGGCAGTGCCTAAAATTGCCTTAGGATAACCCTGTGCAAGAGTAGCATTGTTTATTTCAACAACGCGGGCATACATACCAGCCGGGATCTTAGCCTTAACTTCTGTTTCGGTCTGGTAGGGATCTTTGATAATTTGCTGCATGAACATCCTTCGGTGTGGGGTAAAAAGATCAAACCAGCAAATATCAATGCCGGATTTTAATTCCCCATAATGCGTTGGAAGGCGGAAAAAGATTGGATTTAGGGCCATGACCCAAAAACCTCCGCGAATGGAACTTGGGTCAAGTTTTCTTATAATAATCGCATCTTCGGAATTATTTGCACGGAATCTTGCGTTAAATCGAGCAACAGTTTCAGATAGGCGTTCCAAATCATAAATTTTGGAAGCAGTACGCAAGGTTAGTGGATGGCCCATTAACTGATGCAATAAGTGCAGTTGCTGATCTGCCCGAGGGCCAATTAGATTGGGAATATCCTTTTTGGTGAATTTGGTGGTTTTTGGATGTGCTGGTTCAGCTAAAGGGATTGGGCTTGGGAAGATAGTTGTAGCTCGGGGAGGGCAGGCTTTCAAATTCGCAACCATGGGTTTCATATAGTTCCTCTAAAGCAGTTAAATGTTAGTTTAGATTAACTATTATGGAAAAGGATTAAAAACACGAAGTTGCACGATTTCTGCCATGATTTTTTAATTTTCAGATAAAACGATTATGAAACAAATCAAAACCCGAAACCGGGAACTGAAAACAGAAACGAGTGGGGGAACAGTGATTTGAACACTGACAACTAGCTCCCAAAGCTAGCAGCATACCAGGTTAGCTCATTCCCCCAACTAGGGATTAGAATAGTAATTGTTCGAAGAAAGATTTAAGAGTGAATAGTTTAGTTTTTATAATTCTTCAGTATTCTTTAAGGAATATTATGATCAAGAAAATATAAATATAGGAATTAACTAGTTTTCTTTGGTGATAAATATTTCAAGAAGAAAAGTTAGGGAAAAGGGTTTAGAAATGCAGCAAGCAAACAAGAGTTATTTCTAAAATACATGGAATGGTTTTACCTGAAGGGCCAGAATCATTAATTGAAGATGCTAAAACGGTTCCCGCTGAAATCGTCTACCCGAGTGGGGCTAAATTAAAAATAACTCCTAGTTGGTCCCCGCCAAAACAGCACCCGAATTTTTCTACTCCAAAAGGCCATTCATTATCTTATTACCCTCTAGGTTCAGAAAAGCCCATCGAATTTTCGGATTTGTTCCCTTTGAGCAATGTAAGACACACATTCAGATTATTGGAGGATGGCAAACATTCAACGCATTTGGAAATCTCAAGATTATCAGAAACTAGACGTGAATTCAATGTATCAGAAGACCTTCCACAAGCATCTTGGCATGAGATTTTATGCGTACTGTCTCGACTTCAAAAGGATGAACGGCACATATTTCCTGTTTTCCATGAGATAGGACATGTATGTTGTGAATTAATCATTAAACATTTAGTAGAAGCTGGCACAATAGGCAATTATGATTTTATCCCCAAGGGTTTGAGAATTTATGCCCGCGTAGTTGAGGCAGCGCATCAACAAATGGTAAACAGGATTGAAAAAAGAACAGGGCATAAACCAACTGACCAATTTTCTGGATTACGTAAGGGTTTAATGACTGTAGCTATTTTTGGCAGTGCAGGTCATGGCAATGGAGAATTTGGCAAAGTATTTGCGGAACGAACTGCGTGGGCTTTTGCGCTGCGACTAAAGAGGCAACTCAATCTGTCTTTGGGTTTTAGGAACAAGAAGGAAACCATTGATTTTCTAACGCAAGCACTTAGTACGTACAGTGATGCATATGGGATTAGTTTTACGAAACCACTTTCCTCGCTTAGCCTAACCGAATTGCAAAAATGTTTTGGTGAAGGAATTGCTGCGGAGACTGTTTTTAGTGCATTGGAACGAATCAACAACTTATTAGAACAACGAGGTGGAACACATGGCGCATAAATCGAAAAAGTCCCCGTTCATAGATGAACGTTGGGGTATTATAACTGGGCCAAAATATGCTGGCCAAGAACCCGGTACCATGAAGGTTACCTTGTCTAATTCAAGAGTGATTGAGGCTAGGCTTAGGTTCAAACACTTCAAACCATTGCGTGCCGATGGGGTTGTTAGTGAGGCTGAGGTTGATGCGGATAGATTTGCAATCAAAAATAATGTATTTGCTTATAAGGGTCCAGTGAATCGGGATGGACAACTTGATCTGAGCGGTGCTGAAGTGCATATCCCATTCGTTGTTGATACGAAAGAAAAACGATTTAGCGTTACGACTCGTGGATTTGCCTTTGACCCGAACACTTTGGAACTTGAAAGTGGTACCGAACTTCCAAGTGGCTTGGCAAGCAAGCTAATGTCTAATTTGGATGTTGGTTTGGATGACTCAACTGCAGCCATGAATGGAGCTGAGTTACTCTGTAGCCAAAGTTTCCTTACCCTTGCCATAATCTCGCCTGGTTTTCCTGCAGTTTATGCTGCCGAAGCATATCACGGAACGCCTACAATCGGGAGGTGGATACGGGATGCTGTAGATAATCTAGCAAAACAAAGCAAAGAGCTTTCTGTCATTATAGAGCAAGGAAGGAAAAAAACTATGGGATTACTACCACATATTCTGGGCAAAGTTTATGAAAAGAAATAACTTGAGGGGATCATGTGAAAACTATCGTAAAGGGTAAACCTGCAAATCTCTGTGGCGTTAACTTACTTGACCGGGAAACACCAGATGCAAGAAGCTTACAGCGCTATTTTCTCGATTCTCCACGGCAAGATATGAAGGAGATAATTCAACGCATTTCTGCCATTGCAGAACTTTTTGCTACGTTCAAGCACATCCAAGCCAGCAAAAAAAATATAGACGAACATACTAGGCAGCACATGAAACGTTTTCTATCATTAGCAGATTCGTTATCCCCAACTGGAAGTGCACGACATTTTCCATACCCATTGAAGGAGATAGATAAAATGTTAGAGTTTATCCGTCAAATTCGGACAGGGGCCATGCATGTTGACATTGATTTTCCTCTTTATAGGATTGGTCTTCTTCTTAGGCAGGGTAGAATTGCAGAGACGGATTATTATGTAATGTCATCTCTTGCTTCAGAAGGCGATTTCTTTAAGCCACCTCACTTCCGGCCAGCCGAAAGCAATAACCCATTTACTCCGCTTTATTCCGGCATTGTTATTGATGCAAATATTTACTTTTACGTTCTTTCAAATTATTTGCGTTTTGGTAAGATGGGTCCAGATATTGCGGAAAAATGGGGCATTCTAACGCGACAACACAGTGATTTTGAAGAAATGGTCACTGCATCGGATGACTCATTCAATCCTGAAAGGTTCTTAGCCCGTGCTGGGAATTTGGGCAGTAAAAAGTTCGATTTACTTGCATATTTCCGTACAGAAAATCTGGCTATGAAAAAACTTCATGGAGAAACAGATGAGCAGTGGATTCTACGTAAATCACAAGCATTTGCACGTGGCACTGCACTTCATGAAGCGACCCACAGGATGGACAAGACCCTTTCTGTCTCGCGCCTTGAAAAAGGCAAACCCATGCCAGAGATAACGGCTGATCTTATCTCTATTCTTTATTCCAATAAAGAGGCTCTTTTGTTACAGTGGTTATTGCTGCTCACTGTTAGATTGGATGAATCTTATAGCTCTAAGTTACGCGGGAAGCTTGGTGGATTCGATAAAGAAAAAGCCTGCGAAGCTGTACGTAAACATATTGATACGCGTCACTACATTGAAGCGAATGCCGATAAAATTCTAGAAGCCTCCTGCCAGGCAATTGATGCGGTTTGCCAGCGCATGTATGGGAAACGGCATGATGAAGCTTATGATATTGCGGAATTGAAACGTATTGCTGCTACGGATTTTGTTTTACCCGGAGATTTACAATTGTTAAAATTAGTTCACAGGGCACTTGAAGAATTATTGTAAAATAACTTGTAAAACTCGGTATTATTTTTTTCTTTTTTGAAAACACGTTTCATGTTAGGAAAATTTCACGTTACAGAAAATACAATGTAGAAAGGGACAAATTTTCGCAAAAATTTGTCCGTAGCGAACACGGTTCGCTACAGGAGAAATTCCAAAGAATTTCTCCACGCATTGGAATTTGCAAATTCCAATATAATAAAAAAACTACTTTTGGTATGTTTTGTTATCCTAAGTGATAACAAAGTTTGGTTAAATTGACGAAATTTATAGATGAACTAAGAAAAATGAAAGACTAGGATAGCCAGGATAATTAATTATCCGGCATCTTCACCAGAAGATGAATATCCCCGAATTTTTTTAGCATAAAGCCATACCTTTCATAAAGATGAATTGCCGGATTTAGCGCATTTACTTGCAGATAAACTGGTTTTGGGCTATCCTGCAGCATGGAAGCAACATGGTCGAGGAGCATTGTTCCAACGCCTTCTCCGCGAACGGATTGGTCTACACCGATCCCCTGCAATAAAATCCGCTCATCATCTTCGATAACATGTGCAAAACCAATATATTTTCCATTATTTTCAGCAACTAAAAGAAGATCATCATCACAAACCTGCACCATTGCCTGCGGGAATATTTTGGCAATGAACCTTTTGGTGCTGTCCATTTCGTCATTGCGAACCGGTCGGATTTTTATCATAAATTCACAACCTCCGTCCTTATTGTTCTGCCAGAAATTTCCAGCGAACATGCACGCATTTCATTTGAAGGGGGGAGTTTAATAAGCGTTGTATCATTTAATTTTTTTGTTCCAACTAATTCATGCACGTGTCCAAAGAAAGCGCAAAACGGTTTTTTCTCTTCGATAATTTTCAAAATTGAATGGCTGCCAAAATGTTTTTCACCCTTCTTATCAAAATGTCCAAATGGCGGGCAATGTAACATGAGGAGAGTATTGGAATCAATATGAAGCTTGGACATTCTTTGGTAAATTTCCTCTTCGCTTAATTCACCATAAGTTCCATAGGGGGTTGGGGAACTATAACCAAACCCAATAACATTCAGGCCAGAGCTAAGTTCAACTCTTTTTTCATGAGCGCATTGTTTTTGTTTGAGCATGTTATTGTTAACTGCTTGATTGTCCCAGTTTCCAGGAATAACAAAACAGTTGGGTATTTTTGTTAATAATTCTTCAAGAAAAAGTGTGCTGTGGGTTATATCACCACAAGCAAAAACATAATCGTAATTTGGTGCCAGTCTGATTAGTGACTCCAAAGCAATTTCTTCATCATGGATATCGGAAAATGCAAGAATTTTCATTTCCATCACGCGGCTTCTTTCAGTTCAAACCCTTCCAAAACATATCCATTTGGATGATTTAACACATATGCAACTTCTTCTTTTGGAGTTCTTGGATTTGGCATAAAAATAAATGCCATGCCGGTTTGCAATACCACCGCGCCATCAAGATGCAATGAATCGCCTACAAAAGCAACATTTTCAGAAGGGAAACCAGAAGTAATTGCTTTTAATTTTGCATATTGGACTGCACGCCGTACATAAAGTTCTATGTCCTTTTTCGAAGTCGGAATAGTTACCAGTTCCGGAATTTGCGGCCAGCTCGGATCCCAGGGGGTTTCAACATCAAATTTCTTTGCATTGCCATGAATCGGAATTGCTCTTGAGTGGTCAGTACTGTTCATTGCATCAAATATTTGGAATTTCCTGCCCACAGCATCAGGTTGGGAATTAGTTAAAACAAACAACAGCTCGGTACTGAGCCTAAGTGAATACAGTAATTCATTTAACCCCGGACGAAATAGAGTTAATGGAATTGTTTGATCGTAAGCTTGCTTAAAAATCGCATACATTTCTTTGTCCCTTTGGCTTTCTTCCATACCAGAATCAGTTAGCAGAAAATTTGCTATTACCTTGCAAAGCATCATCGCATCAGTATGCGCTGGCACCACCAGTTTGCCGTTAATTACCCAGCCATAGTTAGAAAGATCTACTTCCACCATGGCTTGATAGCGCGCCCACCTTTCTTCAAAGTCTCCAGGACTTCCCAAACGAGTACTTAATTTTTCTTTGAAAAAGCGGGTATAATGAACTCCTTCTCTTTCTCCATCAGTACAAGTTCCATCGCAATCTAAACCAATTGCAGTTATATTTCTTGGAAATCGTGATCGCGGACCGCTCCCGTTAATTGGCGGCCGTTCCCTAAAGTGAAGCCTCTCTAACGCGCCCATAAATTTTCCCTCTCCTTCTCCTTTCTTAGGATATGATTATGAAATTCAATCCAGTTTTTGTTCCGGAAAATCCTGCTCGTCAGGATCTGGTTTTGGATTCTTTGCTTTTGCAGCATTGTATTCTTTCATTATCTGAGAAAATCTGTCTTCGAAATCCTTTCGGAGTTGAACGCCGATAGGATTATGGGTAAATGCATCAGCTTTTGCAGCAGTGCATAATTTGTTTGCTAGCGCTCTTGCGATTTTTCCCCGAACTGCTTTTGGTGAAGCAGAAATCTTCGGATGCTGGAAAATAATCCCGTGCTTTGGAGGTGCGATCCGCCTGTTCTTTAAGTGCTTGAATAATGCTTTTTCAGCCCCAATAACCTGGACTGCACTAGCAGGAAGCAATGCAAGGCGCTTGACAGACCCGACACGTGACACTAATTTTGCTGCAACATCTGCTCCGCCAACTTCGGAAAGATTCGGGCAAAGCTCTTCTGCCAGTGATTTTTGGTAAACATCGTACTCATCACGCAACTTGCCTAAGGACTTCATCGACCTTGCAAGGGCGTGGCACTGTGCGAGATCTTTTGGGGAAATTTTGGCACCAAGGCTGCTCTCTGATTTTTGGGCAATCTCTTCAGCTTTCTTTTGCCCGAGTACTGAGGCAATTTCCTTAACATCGAGGTTTTCCCGGTCAATTATCAGAACTGCATCAGCATACTTGAGCCGCTCTTCAGTCCGGAGTTCCGGGAAATAGATCCCATACCAGTCTTCGAGACGTTCTCCAAGTAAATTTATTGTGTGATCTAAATCTTCCATTGTTTTTGTAACTCCACGAAGTAGCATATCACGGCTTCTGAGGGCTTCCATCACGCTTTCTTTTGACCGCTTCATAAAGCGTGCGCGCTTATCAGAGCCAAAACCACCGCGATTATCACGGTTGTCTCGGAAATCTCCCCTGCCGCCATGATCATCCCGGTCGTTTCTCTGCCCATGAGGACGTCTTTCGCCCCTATCGCCGCCCCTAAAACCACCGCGATCGGTTCGCTCGCGCCCTCCGGAATTATCAGTCCGCTTGTTTGGGTTATTTGGATTGCTTGGGTTATTTGATTTATTTCTATTATCTCTTCTATGTTGATCATGTTGCATAAAATTGGCACCTGATAAAGGCTTGTGCGATTGGTATTTTAAAGTCTTATGAGAATTAGAAAATAATGACTGACTATGAAAAGCTCACGCGGGAGACCGTTAAGGAAGGTGGAATCCTGGCCATGCTGTATTTTGATGTGCATGCTGCAACTAAAGAAGCGGTCCAGGATTTAGGAACCGGGTTTATTAACGAGACCATCCACAAACCAGGCGTAGTATTTGCATTAGGCGAGATAGAAGAGCCTATGAATAATGGAGAGGGCAAAAACTGGTCGAGCGCAATAGAACTGAAAATACTCGCAAAAGACTTTGCAACACTTGCAGGAATATGCATGGCCCATAGCCCGTTTTCAGTAGAAATACTGAGACCGGATGAAATAAGGCTGACTTTGGATGATGCACATACCCTGCTCGGGACAATCTCCTCAGCAAGCGCAGAGTATAAAAGGTTCATACTGACAAACCTTGCAAAGCCAGAGCACATGGCAGGGATACATGAAACCCTTGCAAAAAGGGCGGAAATGGGAAAACGGCTTCTTGAGAAAAAAAATGAAAAAGGCGAAAAATAATGGAAAGGAAATTCATAAAAACCGGCATAAAAGGCCTTGATGAAATACTTGGGGGAGGGATACTCCAGGGCTCGATAATAACAGTTTGCGGCCCCACAGGGACAGGAAAAAGTTCTTTGGCAGCACAATTCATCTATAATGGCGCAGTTGAGTATGGCGAACCTGGCCTTTACATATCCATTGAAGAGAGCAAGGGCGATTTTCTTTTCCATATGAGCGGCTATTCCTGGGACATAACAAAGGCGGAGCGGGAAAGGAAATTCATGATTTTGGATTACCCGCTTTATGAAGTCGACCAAATATTAAACCAGTACAGCGCGATCCAGGAACTGATAAATAACACAAGTGCAAAAAGGGTGGTTATCGATTCTCTTATGCCGATTGCGCTTCATTTTGGAAATGATGATGAGCGCAAAAAAGGATTCCTAAAATTAATCGACAACATAAGGAAATGGGGAGTAACAACGATCATTGTTTCTGAAGATATCAAAGAGGCAGAAACAGGAAAACTTCCCAACACAGAATACGGGATGGAAAGTTTCACTGATGGCTGGATCAACATTTTCTATCGCTATGATGATAAGGCAATGGAGAGGAAGCGGTTCATAGAAATTTTGAAAATGAAGGGGGTCTTGCATTCGCATAAGGCATATCCAGTTGAAATTGATAAGGATGGGCTCAAGGTACTCAATGGAAAACCTGAAAGTGTTTCTGTTGCAATAGCATCTGTTTCTGGAAATAAAAGCAAAGTGAATGAGCGGGAAAAAATTGAGAAAGTAAAGGCTGCATTAAAATTAAGGATGAAAAAATTAAAAGGTCCCAAGTAGCCAGAAGGCCTTGTGCCGATATACTGAACCGAGTAAGTTTCTCCGATTCTTCATTTGGAGATCCATCTCAGTTGGTTCAGGATATAAGATCCAAGTTTTTTTCTTGGATCGATATATTGCATCAAAATTTCCCAAAAATCTGGCTCTTTAGAAACCTTTTGTAGCAGCGGCACCTTCAATAAAGGGCTGCGCGCTGCGGCAATTGCGCTTCGAAACGCAATTGGTCGCCTTCGAAGGCGACCGGCTGCCCCGGGGCAGTCGCCGCTATTGGCGGCGCAGCCCGATGTGCCACTGCTTGAAGCAATTCTACAGAGCCAACAATTTGCCAAAATTGAATCGTTAACCATTATAAAGTTTAAACTATTCTCATTCCCAATGGCATCGGGCAAACTAATTGTGGCTATGGTAATCTTTTCGCTATTTATTTTCGGCTGTGTGTTCTTTGGCAATCCTGATAAAACAGGGCAAAAGAATGATAATGAAACGCAAAAAAACATTACAAACCTGACTACTTCGCCGATAAAGGATCTGGATAATGATGGGGTAGCGGACGATTTGGATAACTGCCCAACTATTTACAACCCCGGGCAGGGGGACAAAGACCAGGATAGCAAGGGCGATCTGTGTGATGTTAATCTTTTTATAAGGAATTTTGTGTATGATCCGGTTAGTGAACAACAAAAAATACAAATAGCACCCGAACTTATTACTGCAAAAGAAAGCGGTTATTATATCTTGCAATATAGTAGCGGAAAAGGCGAAATAGTAGCTAACGCGCTAACAAAATTCGGGGCCCAGATAATAGGGTTTGTACCGGATGATGCCTTGCTAATTTATGCAAAAAAAACCAAAAGCGAGCTCGAATCTATAGAGGGAGTAAGATATGTTGATATTTATCAGCCGGCATACAAGCTTGATCCCAAACTATATGAGAGGTTCACAAAGGGAAACCCAAGTGACCCAAATGAAAAAATCGCGATAGAGGTACGGGTTTTTGGCAACATTGAAAAAGTGGAAATCGAAATCGAAGCGCTTGGCGGAAAAGTTTCGCGGCTCTATGAAAAAGGTGATCCGCATTATGGAAGCGGGCTGAATGTCACAATAAGCGGGACAAAAATAGTGGAAATAGCGAAAATGGATGAAGTAGCGGACATAAAGATTTTCGTTCCCGAGACACTTCGGATGGATACTGCGCCAGCGATAACCGGGGTGCGAAGTGCACCGAACGGGCCCCCTTTCATGGGATTAACCGGTAGTGGGGAAATAATCGGGATACGGGATACCGGCTTAGACAGCGGAAACGAGTCCACACTAAAAATTGATATAAAAGGCCGGGTAATTAATGTTTCTCCAAATTATCAGGATGCTAATGGCCATGGCACGCACGTAGTCGGAATAGCTGCTGGCAATGGCTCGCTCTCAGGAGCACTTGGGATAAGGGGGGCTGCCCCAAAAGCCACAATAGTATTTAGGCCAGCAAATGCAGGCGGATCAGTAAGCCAGATCCTCAGTTCGGAATACAGGTTAGGGGCAAGGGTATTCAGCAATAGCTGGGGTTGGGATGATGGGCTTAACTATGACCAAAATGAGGTTGATGCGGATAATTTCACCTACCTTAACCCTGATTCACTTGTCCTTTTTGCATCAACAAACCGGGGGCCAGTAATCGGATTGGGAACACCGGATGTTGCAAAAAATATCTTAACTGTCGGTGCCTCTGAAAACCGCAACCCGCCAGGCTATCCTGCACCAGGTTGCGGAAACCGCTGCGATAATATAAACGACTGGTCAGGATTCACAGGTATCGGGCCAAGCAGTGATGGCAGGATTAAGCCCGATGTCCTTGCACCAGGGACTGCAATAGATTCTCTGCAATCCAGCCTCGCACCTGCAGGATGGTGCAATCCTCCGGATAGCGGCCAGGACGCCAGAAATCCGAACTATGTTTTCTGCACAGGAGCCTCTATGGCAACACCGCATGTGGCAGGCATAGCCGCTCTTATAAGGCAATATCTTGGACTGGTAAAAGCCACACCAAACCCAAGCGGCGCGCTCATAAAGGCATTCATCATAAACGGCGCAATTGACATGGACGATTCAAGAAATACCGGGCCGATTCCAGGCAACCGAGAAGGATGGGGAAGGGTTAACATAACAAATTCACTCGCGCCGCAGAACAACACCAACCTCGTAAATTTTGCAGACGCTAACAAATTCACTGCAAACGGCCAGGAGTACAAAATAAACAACATCCGTTTTTCATCCTCAAAACCCATAACAATAACTCTTGCATATTATGACCCACCGGGCGCAATAGGTGCGAGCGCAATTATTAACGATCTGGACCTTGAACTGGTTTCCCCATCAGGCAAAATTTTCAGGGCCGGCGCACCAAGTTTCTTAAATGGGCAAAGCAGGCCAAACGGACCAAAAGACAGCATAAACAATGTCGAAAAGCTGATCATAAAAAAACCAGAAGACGGCTTTTATAATTTGACCATACGGGCCGCAACCATTGCCCCAACCACATCCGCCCAATTTGCAGTAGTATACTCACAAACAGTCGGAATTGATCCTGCAAATGCAGATGATGAATACAAAACCGCATACGAAGCTACAGTTAGCAAAAGCGAAGATGTTTATGCAAAAGGAAATGGCTTCAAGAACAATGAGGACCTCTGGTTGTACATAATAAAGCACCAGGAAGGCGAATTTCCCAATAATGCAAAGCTCGATGATGTAACTGGAAATGTTGAAAAAATAACAATTCCGCAAGGGGGCAATATTACTGCCAAATTAAGCGGGAAAATCTGGGCCTCGCCATCGAACTGGATTTATTACAAAAACGGGGATGGGCATTATAATATCGTAATTGATAGGAACGGTGATGGGATATATGATAATCAAACAGAGATAATTGATTATTCAAATAAAAGCGGGTTTAGGGTAAATGGAGTTGCCGCAACAGATAGCAAGGAAAATAGCAAAAAAATATTCACCTCCTCTGATAAGGCAGTTTACGCTTTTGGAGGGGGGTTCGAAAATGATAGCACGGTTTACGCTTATATTACAAATGAACAAAAAGGAAATTACAATAATGCAATATACAGAAAAATTCTGAGCACAAACAAAAGCGGTGGCTTTATTACGGGAATGGAGAGCAGCCCGGCAAACTACCTCTATGCAGGGGATAAGGATTCCAAAACCGGAAAATATTTCCTCAATATTTATAGCGATTTCAGCAAAAAGATCGAAGAGAGTGATGATGAAACTGATTTGGTTAGGATAAACGAACTCAAAGAATGGGTTGGTAAGGGAAATGGGGTTAAAGCAGGTGACAGCGGCCCAGCAGTTCGGCAATTGCAGGAATTCCTAAATGCTTATGGGTTTAAGGCAACTGTAAATAGCCAGTTCGATAAGGAGACTAAAGACGCTCTTAATCACTACCTCAAAAGCAGGGAGCTGGAGGAAGATGGCAGCCTGGATAAAAGCGACTTTTCAAAAATAGAGGAAGATGTAAAGGTCAGCTTTAGCGTTAGGGCAGTTGCAATAACAAACAAGGACGGCCAGAGCGCAAGGGTCTTTAACAAAGGGGAAAAAATGTACGCCAAAGGTGCTGGGTTCTTTAGCAAGGAAAAAATACGCCTATATCTGATAAAGCATGTTGAGAACTTAGAGGAAAATGCAACACTTGTGGATGTAACCGATAATGGGTATGATAGCGTTTCTGTTGATGGGGCAGGCGCATTTGAAAAAATGGAATTATGGAAGGCAAAATCTCTTGGGCCTGGGAAGTATGATCTGGTAGCTGATGAAAATGAAGATGGGAAATTCCAGAATAGCACAGATACAATAGACCAGGTAGGCCTCTTTGCCCTTAATGCAACTGGAGGAAACGTAATTGGGGATGCTGAAGCTGCAGAGGAACTGCAGATATTCCTCAAAACATTTGCCAGATCAGAGCTTGAAATAAATAAAAAGTTCGACCAGAAGACAAAAAATGCGCTTAAGGATTATAAAAACTCAAAAGGGCTCGAGGTAAATGAGGAACTTGATGATAAAACCTTAGAAAGCATTGCTAAAGACGCTGCAATCAGCGCAAGGGTCCAGGAAGTAGAATCAAGCGATGATAGCGGAAAAATAAAAGACCGCTTTAGCGTTGTGAGCCTTGGGATATCCGAGGTTGTTTATTCGTACGGCGAGGGTTTTGTTCCGAGCAAAAAGGTTAGCATATATGTAGTAAAACACAAAGGCGAGTGGAAAAACGGGGATATATTGACCGATGAAGCCGGTGGTGCTAAGGAAGTCCGAACTAACCAAAATGGGGAAATAGAAAACAAAGAGCTCTGGAACTACCTGAAGGAAGAAAATACCGGGGATTATGATATTATTGTTGATACAGACCAAAGCGGGACATATACCGACCTGCCTTCCATTAAAGATGGCATAGACACCATCAAAAAAATAGGGTTTAGGATAGGTGGAACTAAGTTGTGCACACAGCGATGGGAAAAGTTAAACATGACCGAAGCAACCTGGGAAGAGCTTGCAACAAATAACATACCATTTACCTGCAGCGTAGGAGTTACGCAGGATGAAGAAGGATTCCCGAGGGCATATGACCTTTATGTTCATGGGAATGAATATGTTGAAATTTTACATATTGACAGCCAGGAAGGGTTTAACCGCGGCGAAATTTATCGGAAAGGGATAGTGTACGATGCATATATGGAAGGCCTTGGGTACCGTGATCCTGCATACGAATCATGTAATTGGTTCAGTGGGGATAAAACTCCAGAAGACGCCCCATTTTTAGGCACTCTGCCGCATACATACATAACAATAATAGAAGAGATGAGTGGAATAACAAATTATCCTGAAGTTACTGTGGAATGCAATTGCGCAGACCTTGATGATGGTCAATTAGAACCATGGGGCCAGGTGTGTAAAGAACCAGAAGCAGCAATTGGGCATACTGTTGGTTGGGGTTAGGAAGTTTGCTGGTTTTGGGTTGTCGGTTTCGAGTTTTGAGTTTTCGGTGCTGAGTTTTGGGGTTATGAGTTTTGGGATTGTTAAAGATTATTTTAGCAGCGATAGTCAGAAAGAATAATTCCCCATATTTCCCCTTTTACTTTTTCCTTATCTTTTTCGTAGATCAGCACGCGTTTTCCCTGGTCGTTGTAATGTTTTATGCTCTTACTATCAGCATTTTCAATAATTACATCATGGAATTGATCCACGTTAGATTTTGAATCATCAACTTTAGCCACCAGAAGTTTTTTTTCAGTTAGTTTTGATAGATCGATGCTGGTTGACGGACTTAAAACCACCCGGCATTTTAGGTTGAGGACTTTTTTTATAAACTCAACCCGATCGCCAAATTCCACCTGGACGTTTATGAAATAAGTTAGTTTGTCAAAAGTATCAAGGTTTGTGGATGATCCGGCTATTGCATCCAGATCAACAATGTGAACTAATTGATAGCCATCGCCAGCAAGTTTCTTCATTATATCAGTTGGTTTTCCGAGCATTTGCAAAAGTCCACGATCTCGGAAAACTTGTTTGTCTTTTAGGTAAAGTAAAGGAATTTCGTACATGTCAGTTGCCTTTGCCAACGTTTGATTTGCCAATAGTTGCGATAGCCTTATCTAAAGAAACAACTTCCTCTTTTCCAGAAGTCATATCCCTTAGCGTCACTTTTTTCTCCTTCATTTCTCGTTCGCCAACAACAATCAGGTATGGAATTCCAAGCGCGTTGACGTAGTCCAGCTGCTTTCGCAAGTTTCGCTCGTTCAGATCAACTTCACAAGGAACAGCTTGTTCACGGATTTTTGATGCAATATCGAGCGAGTACTTGAAAAAATCTGGTTTTACTGCTGCAACGAAAACTTTTGTATAGGTTTTTTTTGAATTTGCTATTTTTTGTTTTAGTAGGATAATTATCCTTTCAATTCCCAGAGCAATACCGACAGCAGACTCAGTCTGACCATAAATACCGAGTAAATTATCGTATCTACCGCCACCAGCTATGCTTCCAATTTCATCACTTGCTTTTATTTCAAAAACTGGGCCAGTGTAATAACCTAACCCCCGGACAAGTGCAAGATCTACTTCAATTGGAAAATCGCATGCTGCAACAATTTGCTCTAATTCTGATGCACCTTCTTCGGTTAAAGATTTTGCAACAGTAATTTTTTTCTTATTATCTCCCTTAGTATCAAATATTTCGAATAATTTTTTGGTTTTATCTGACCCAATAACTTCATTCATTTCTTTTTTGACGGCTTCTTCTCCAACTTTATCCATTTTATCTAGTAAACGAAAGATTGCTTCTTTCTTATCTTCAATTCCTAATTTTGCAGCTAATGCATCAAGGATTTTCCGGTTATTTAAAAGAATTCTTGGTTTTTCAAAACCTAAAGCAGTTGCTACTTCCCTTGCAATAGTTAGGATTTCAGCCTCTGCACGCATTGATTTGGACCCAACAATATCAACATCTGCCTGAGTAAATTCACGATATCGGCCTTTTTGTGGTTCTTCCTTTCTCCAAACTGAACCAATGGCATATCGTTTGAATGGTTTTGCAAATGCATTATTTGCAGCCACCCTTGCTAATGGGACGGTAAGATCGAACCGTAACCCAAGTTCCTGATCATCCAGACAAAATATTTGTTTATCTGTTTCTGCCCCTGCTTTGGCGCGCAAAGTATCAAGATATTCCATTGCAGGAGTTTCAATCGGCACAAAACCATATTTACGATAAATTAACTTAACAAGATCGAATACTTGTTCTCGCAGCATTGCGTCTTCTGGTAAAATGTCTCGCATTCCTTTTGGAGTTAGTTTCATATTATCACTTTGATGAACCGTAAGAACTATATCTCGATGGTTTCTTTCTTCTTTCCTTTAATTCTTTTAATACATCCGTCCACAACACACCTGCTTTCTCAAGGTAAACCAATGTGAAATAAAGCAGATCCGATGCTTCAAAGCTAATATCCTTGCTTGTCTTGGCATCGATTAATTCTTCTAGCTCTTCTCGAAGTTTCTTAACGATCAATTCCCTTGAGCCAAGAAGTTTGGAGGTGTATGAGTTCTTGTTCGGGTTCTTCTTGCGTTCTGAAATTATACTCACTAAATCATCGATAGTGAATGCGGGTTCTTGACCAAAACAGGAAACTGTTCCCTTGTGGCAGGCAGGACCCTTTGGGATAACCTTAACTAGTAAAGCATCGCTATCGCAATCTAGCGAAACCGAAACAACTTTTTGGGTGTTGCCACTCTCTTCTCCTTTCATCATTACTTTTTTGTTTTTTCGGCTATAGCGCCATACAAAACCAGTTTCCTGCATCTTCCTTAGCGAATCAGAGTTTGCATAGAAAAGCGATAGAACAGCGCCGTTAGCTTGATCCTGAATTATCATTGGAACTAATCCATTAGCATCGAACTTCATTTTGTTCAAATTAATTTCGATAATTTTATCAGACACGAACATCAACTCCGTTTTGTTTTAGATATGTTTTCAGTTCTTTAATGCTAATTTGATTATAGTGGAAAAGGCTTGCGGCAAGTGCCCCGGTTACTTTTGTTTTGCTAAAAACATCAAGAAAATCTTCTTTGGAGCCTGCGCCTCCAGAAGCAATAACCGGAATAGTAACCGCATTAGTAACCTGATTTAGCAAATCCGAATCAAATCCTTTTTTTGTTCCATCCCGATCAATACTTGTCAGTAAAATTTCACCAGCGCCAAGCTCTTGAGCTTTTTTTGCCCACTCAATAGCATCCAATCCGGTTTCATTTTTTCCTCCATAAGCAAATACACTCCACTTTGCACCAATTTTTTTGGCATCAATAGCAACAACAATTGCTTGGGATCCGAATTCTCTGGACGCTTCTTCAATTAGTTTTGGGTTTTCAATTGCTGAGGTGTTTATTGCAACTTTATCCGCGCCTTTCTTGAGCAATTGTTCAATATCATTAACGCTTTTGATTCCACCACCAATGGTGAACGGAATAAAAATTTCCTTTGCAACCGCCTCTGCAAGTTTGCTTAGAGTTTTTCTTTTTTCTTCACTTGCAGAAATATCGAGGAATATTAGTTCATCAGCTCCTTGCGCATAATAATTTTTTGCTAATTCTACTGCATCTCCGGCATCTTGGAGATTAATGAAATTAGTTCCTTTGACAACTCGCCCGTTTTTGACATCAAGACAAGGAATTATTCTTTTGGTTATCATTTATTTCACCGCCTTTATGGCATTGGATAAGTTAAGTTTGCCTTCAAGCAAAGAGCGGCCAACAATTGCAGCATATGCTCCTGCTTTTTTGAGTCCGATTAGGTCTTCTACCGAACTCACTCCACCTGAAGCAATAATTCTAGCATTGGTTTTTGTCTGGACAGATTTTATCATTTCGATATTGGGGCCGGAGAGCATGCCATCTTTGGTTATATCAGTAACAAGAACTTCTTCGATTCCATCACATATCACATATACATCTGCGTCGGAAGTAATGGTCCAACCAGAAGTTGTGATTTTACCATTTCGAAAATCCAGGGCCGCAATTATTTTGTTGCTATATTTTCTTTTTACTTCATTTGCAAATTCCTTATTGTCTATTAATGCTGTGCCCAAAACAACTTTCTTAACTCCAATAGCAAGCAATTTCTCAATGATTTCAATACTCCTAACTCCTCCACCTACTTGTATGTTGTATTTGCTAGCCAATTTAGAAATTATCTGGAAATTTTGCATATTTCCTGAAAATGCGCCATTCAAATCAACAACATGTAGGAGATCCGCACCTAGTTTTGAGTAGTTTTCTGCAAGCTTGATGGGGTCAATAACATAATCGATCTCTTTGCTAAGGCTACCTTGAATCAATCGAACGCATTTTCCATTAAGTAAATCAATAGCGGGAATTATTTTCATTTTCTCACCATCTTAATGAAGTTAGATAAAACTTGCAGACCTGCCTTTCCGCTTTTCTCGGGGTGAAACTGAGTTGCAAAAACATTTTTCAAAGCAAATGCTGCAGCAAAGGAAGTTCCGTATTCGGATGTTCCGGCAACGATAGATTTGTCTTGCGGCTCGCAATAGTAAGAATTTGCAAAATATGCATAGAAATTATCGACTCCATAGAATAATGCGCAGTTAACTGCCTGAACTTTGTTCCAGCCAATTTGTGGCACGGGTAAATTAGTTTGGAATTTTCTTACTTTTCCTTTTATTATTCCCAGCCCCTTTGCACCAGAACTTTCTTCGCTTATTTCCAATAACAGTTGCATTCCCAAACAAATCCCAAGGAATGGTTTTCCGGATTCAATGAATTCGGTAATTGTTTTTTTCTTATTCCCTAATTTTTCCATTGCAGCTCCGAACGCTCCGACACCTGGTAGAACAAGGGCATCTGCAGATTTCCAATCAGCTTCGCTATCGCTAACTATTGCATTTGCTCCTAATTTGTCAAATGCATTTTTGACATTTGCAGTGTTTCCTGCACCATAATCAATGATAGCAATTTTCATTTTTTCACCATAAAAATGAAAAGATTTGAACGAAGTTCAAACTGATTTTCATTTGGGTCACGTCACTTAGCTACTCAACCACCCGAGACATATTCATCACTAAGATGTCGGTAGCCCCTGCCTGGCGAATCTTCCTTATTGCGCTAATGAGCTCCTTAGCATCAACAACGCTGTGGACAGAATATTTGCCTTCTTCTGCTAGTTTGAGTACGGTTGGACTATCCATTGCAGGCATTACTTTGACGACACGCTCGAGAGTTTGGTCCCCGCTAACATTAACCATTATATATCGCTTGCTTTCGGCAGTAATAACGCCTTCAAGTGAAATTTTTAGTTCATCAATATCTGATTCCTTTTCTTTTAGCGAATTTGAATTTGCAATCAAGAAAATTGACGAAGTCGAAATTGTATCCATTCTTTGCAGGTTATTTGCTGCAAGAGTAGTGCCCGTACTCACTTGATCCACAATAATATCTGCTATTCCCAAATAGGGTGCAAGTTCTGTAGCACCGGAAATCCGGATTATTTTGCAGTTAACGGATTTGGATTTGAAATATTTCTCCGCTATGTTTGGTAGTTTTGTTGCAACCCGAATTCCATCAAAATAATCCGAAACTTTTTTGATTTTTGAATCAACAGGTGTGGCAACAGCTACTTTGCATGAGCCAAAGTTCAATTTTAATAATTTTTTTATCTCAACTCCGCTTTCGTCAATCATATCTTCTCCAGTTATGCCAATATCTGCTGCCCCTGATTGCACATAAAGTGGAATGTCTGCTGCGCGTGCATAAACAACCCTTATGTTGGGGTTGCTAGTGGTTGCATAAAGCTTGCGCCCATCTTCTGGAATATCTAATCCTATTTTTTCAAGCAGCCGGAGGATTTCTCCATTCATCCGACCCTTGTTTGGTATTGCTAAAGTTATCATGTTCATTACCTCACAGTTATCTCATATTATCAAATCAAATGACACCTTTGGTGCTTGGAATTTCATCTTTTATCCGCTCATCAATCGTTACTGCCGCTCGTAGTGCTTTGCCAAATGCCTTGAAAGTTGCTTCAATTTCGTGGTGAGCATTTCCGGTGCGTATAAGACGAATGGAAATGTTGGATTTTGAGTTTTCAGCTAACCCATAGAAAAATTCTTTTATTTCTTCGGACTGAAACTCTGGAGTTAGGCTGCCAACAACTTCGTTGCTGTATTTTAATGGAGCATCATCCCGATTTTCAAACAAGAGCCTTCCTCTGCCAGATAGATCAATTGCAGATTCGACTAATGCATCATCCATCATATACTGGAAGAATCCCGCCCTTGCAATTCCTCTTTTTTCACCTAGGGCTTTGGCAATAGCAGTGCCTACAGTGATACCAACGTCTTCAATTGTGTGGTGTGTACCTGTTTCCAGATCTCCGTTTGCTTTTATCCGCAAATCAATCAAAGAGTATTTGGAAAACGCAGTAAGCATGTGATCGAAGAAGCCTATCCCAGTAGATATTTCGTATTTTCCAGTGCCATCTAAGTTTAGTTCTACTTCAATTTCAGTTTCCTTTGTTTTTCTGGTTATTTTTGCTATTCGTTCTTCAGTTTTCATATCAAATCACCTTTGGTAATTCATTAACGTTTTTTATCTCGATAAATTGGAATGCTGAATCAGTTTCGTTGTTACAAAAAACAAATAGCATCCCGGCGCGTTCTGCAGCTAATTTATCGCTAGAAGTATCTCCAACATAAATTGGATTTTTAGCACCGAGTTTTTTCTTTGCTAAAAACAGTGGTTCTGGTGAAGGTTTTTCTGGAGCGTCTTCCTTTGCGATTATGCACTCTTCTTTGATATATTTGGGAGTTATTCCGGAACTTCTCAAAGCAATAAGAGCCTCTTCTCTTGGTCTGCCGGTTACAACTCCGAATTTCATTCCTCTTTCTGAGAGGTCTTCCAAAATTTTTAGATCAAGTAAAGGTTTTTCTTTTTGTATTAATTCTCCAAGATATTGCTTTTGAAAATAATTTTTCATTTGTTGATACACCGAAGAATTTCGATCAACTTTTTTTGGATCAGTTATACCTTTGCTTAAAGCATAAGAGCAATCCCAATCGTCATTAAAACCAGGGATTTCTTTTAGTTTACTTATGCTATTATCGCTAATATCTTTGCCGCTAAATTCCTTAACTGTCCTAATTATTGCTTCACGATAAGATTTGCTTACATCAATAAGAACACCATCAACATCGAAAATGACTGCATCAACTTCTGAAATTGCCTGCTGAAGCGCTTTTACAAATTTTGCATTTTCTTTGCTAGTTCCGACACTTGCACGCAAACATTTTCCGAGCATAGGATAGCTACTAATATTTCGTATAAGTATCCCAAGCGAAATTAATTTTTGATACACTTTGATTGGATTATCCGTTTCAAATAAGAAAAAGTTACAATCTGTTGGGTATACCTTTGTAATTTTTCCTAGCTCAGCCAGAAGCACCGCACGATCGTTCTTTATTGTTGCAATCCTATCAGAAAATATTTCATCATAATCCAATATCAATTCTCCAAGTATTTGGCTCATGATACTGACATTCCACGGGAGCCTCACTCTATTTAGATAGTCAATTACTTTTTCGCTTGAGATTGCAAATCCAAGCCTTCCTCCTGCAAATGAGCCTGCTTTGGAAAATGTTCTTAGAAGAATAACATTGTCATATTTTAGTAAGTCCGAACAATCTTCTTCTGCAAAATCAGCATAAGCTTCATCAATTAATACAAGGCCCGAAGTTCCCTGAATTATCTCCTCTATAGTTGCTTTGCTCCAGGAATTTCCAGTAGGATTATTTGGTCTGCAGATGAAAGTTATTTTTGCATTTTTAGTCTCGTTAACAAACTGCTCGGTTAGATTAAAATTTTCATCTAACTTTACCGGATAATCTGTTGCTCCGCTTATTTGTGAGCAAATTTCGTACATTCCAAAACTTGGAATTGGCCTAACTATTTTATCGCCTGGATTAACAAACGCCATTAAGACATAATAGAAAATTTCATCTATTCCGCACCCAACAATGATTTGATCTTGAGTGGTATTGAATTTTTTTGCCAGCCTTTGCCTTATTCCTTCAGAAGAACCTTCATTGTAGACATTAAAGTTTGTACTAGCTAATCTTTTTGTAAATTCATCAAGCACTTCTTTTGGCAAGTTGTATGGTGATTCATTCTGATTTAATTTTATTGGCACTTCTAGTATTGGTGGCCTGGCATAAGGCTTCATTTTTGCAATGTTTTCTCTAACTAAATCGTTAATATTAGTCATGGTTTTTCACCTCTGAATCTTGCTGCCTTGGAGTGTGCTTCTAAGCCTTCAATATCTGCAAATACTCCAGTTAAATCCGCAAGCTTTCGTTGCTCTTCATCAGTCATAAACTCAACGTAAGTTCGAACCAGAAAATTGTAAACTGAAAGTCCCGAACTAAATCTTGCAGTTCCTCCGGTAGGTAAGATGTGATTTCCGCCACTCATCCCATAATCTGCAAAAGATTCGCAAGTATTTATGAAAATTGCACCAGCATTTGTGAGTTTTTTAGCAATAGAATCAGCATCTTTTGCAAAAACTTCCAAGTGTTCAGGTGCATAATTATTTGCCAGTTCTATTGCCTCTTCAAGATCTGAAACAAGAACTATAGCTCCATAATCTCGAATTGATTGCTCTGGAATTTCTTTTTGCTTTAGATTTGCTAATTGAGTTGCTATCTGCGCCTGTGCTGCTTCGGCTAGTTTTCTCGAATTAGTTAGAAGAATTGCTGGAGAATTTGTGCCATGCTCAGCTTGTGCAAGCATATCAGCAGTTATCAGTTTCGGGTTTCCAGTTTCATCCGCTATAATCAAGACCTCGCTGGGACCAGCTGCTAAATCTATTTTTACCAAGCCTTCTGATGAAACAATCTGCTTTGCAGCAGCTACATAAACATTGCCTGGCCCGCAGATCATGTCCACCTTTTCCATCATACCAAGCAAGCCATATGCCATTGCACCAATTGCCTGGGCACCGCCAATTTGGTAAACACTTATCATTCCTAATTTTTGTGCAACATAAAGGATCGCAGGGGAAATTCCTTCTTTTTGCGGGGGAGTACATACGATTATGTCTTTAACTCCTGCAGCTTTTGCAGTAACACCTGCCATCATAAGTGAGGAAGGAAGAGAAGCTCTGCCACCTGGAACATAAATGCCAACTTTTTCAATTGCTCTTGGCCTTAACAAAACATATCCGTTCCCAACACGAACACGCGTTTGTAACAATGCTTTTTTTGCAATTGCACGCTGGGCGAGCTCGACTCTGGAAAAAGCAGTATCTATTGCTTGTTTTTGTTTATCCGAAAGCTTCTTTGCAGCATCAGCCATTTCCTGATCGCTAATCATAATGTCTGTTTCTAATCCGGTTAGATCAAATCCATCGAATTTTCTCGTGTATTTGGCAACTGCATCAAAGCCATTCTTCCTCACATTTTCTAGGATTACTGCTACTCTTTGAAAGACCTCATTTGGTATTCCAGACCTTTTTTTCTTCTCAAACTGGCTTGCGCTAATTATTTTAATCATATTCTTCACTCTCCGTATTTTTCAAATATTTTCCATTTTTAGAAAAAGAAATAGGATTTGAGACAGCACTATTGCTGGGTGTGAGGTTCAAGGAAAGGTTTTGATAAATTAGATTGATTAGCAAATCAATATTTTCCAAAGGCAGGGCTGATCCATCCGAAGTCTTCTGTTGCTGGTCTGTGAAGTAAATCCCTTACCATATTGGTCACCATTTGGAATAGTTTGGGGCGTAGCCCACTTTATTCCCACCTATAACTAGACGCAAACTCTTTTTAAACCTTTCTACAACTTACCCGCAAGGCGCCATTTTTCTTTAATTCTTTGCTTAAGTCAGGGATGTTTTTTTTCTCTATTTTGCACATGACTCTCCAGACGGCATTTTTCGTCCTTACGAGGGAATGCGACTCCGTAGTTATCAGGTCGACCTTGCGTTTTGCCATAACCTGTGCTAAATTAGCTAAAGTGCCGGGAGCATCACTCATCTCAATATCAAAAAGGAAAACATTTTCAGCAGGTTTTGCAGATAAAACAAGTGAACCGCTTTCTTCATCAAGAGCGAGGAATATTGAATCCCCTGCTCTTAGGCTAAGGGAATCCCTAAAACTGCTTGGGATAAGCACGCGGCCCTTAGGATCCAATACGACTTTTTCGGTTTTCATTAACTTAATTAAAAAAACCAAATTAAATAAGGATTTGGGTTTTACAGTGATACACGTCCAACACCTATTTAAACACTATTATGAAAAGTGTATTTATGCGGGTTAATCATGGCGTAAAACAAAGGATGGGGAATACTAATAGAACTTTTAGAATGGCCATTTTAGCCATTAGTTTGTTTGCCGGTTGCGAACGAATAGGAAGGCATGTTCCTGACCTTCCGGAAAAGCCGGATTTAGTTATGATACCGGATTTGGCTACCTCTCCAGATCTGACTCCGTGTCCCAAAAGAGATAAAATAAATGATTTATGCTATACCGAACTCAATTGGAGAAAAGAGGTACCAGCCCCATTTTGTTCGTTTCCTGATCTCAACATAGCGAACTTTCAGGGGCTCATGGTTGCTGATGGCTATGGTGCTAATCCATTCGCTATATGGGAAGTGGAAGATGCCTTCGGATTATTGTGTCACGTAAATGATAGACCTAATACGGTCATAGATGGCAGACGCATCAAAGATATATTGGGGGATACAACAGATATTGTTTTAGTTGGTACTTCAAATGAACAACATGTCAGCAGATTCGAGCTTAATGAGTTTTATTCAGAGACACACTATCGGATTTACCAAACCATGAAAGGCCCAAAAACTATTCTAATAATTACGGGTGTTGACGAGAATGGTGCTTACAACGCGGCTGTTGAGTTGGCTAAATTTTTGGCTAGTTTAAAATAGACGATTTTTCTAAGCAAAACAATGAAGCTTAAAAAATATTGGAAAGAAATGGGTATGTTATAGCCCCGTCGTCTAGCGGTCAAGGATAATCTGCACTAAACGAATTGGTTTGTATCAGATCCTTAAAGGGGGTTCTGGACCCCTTGACAGCGGTTCGAATCCGCTCGGGGCTATTTTCCATTTGTTTACTGTTTTCAGTTCCCGGTTTCGAACCTCAGGGAAAATGGCCCGATTTGAACGGTCTTCAACTGCGAAGCAGTTGTCCAGAACGTTGCAACGTTCTGGACAGTCAAGAAAGCTTTGCTTTCTTGCCATGAAGCAAACTGCGAACAGTTTGCGACAGTCAAAAAGCTTTCCAGCTTTTTGCCATGGAGAGACAGAGGACGAAGTCCTCTGGAAGTTCAAACTGAGGGCTAAGATTTTTTTGTTTCCGGTTTTCTGTTTCGAGTTCTGAATTTTTCTGTATTGGATGCAGGAGTTTTGGTTTATCAGAAATCTTATATAAGTACACGTAGATAACACTGAGGTTTCCCAGTTATCATTTTCAGCAACCGCGGGGGTAATTCTTATAACTAAAAAGCCAAAATCATCCGAGTCCATGCAAAGTAGGGGCCAAGTAGCTAGCCTTGCTGATGCAGAATGGGACGTCATCCTAAGGGGGATGGAAACGCTTCACGATGATATTAAGGAAAACGGCCATAAAACCAAGAAACTGAAAGTGAAGTTAGGGATAATTAAAATCATCATGGAGGGAAAAATAAGGGAACTAAAGGAGAAAAACTCAATAGAAGCCTCTTTTTTCATAGCGACATTCAAAACAATAAAAAATACTGAAAAAGATTTCGATAAGCACGGGATTAATGAACGGGAATTCATACAGTTCCTTAAGGTTTTAATGAATAAGCTGGGAAAGCAAAGATTATTGGCCAAAAAGCCCTTGGATATGATAGGCGAATTTGGAAAAATGAAAGGAGTTGTTGAGAATGGATACAAAGCTCTATGATAAGCCCTTGAAAGTAGAACTTTCTAGAACTGAATTAATTGTAAATGGGCAAAAACATCCCAAAAGCGAGCGCACCATCAGGGAAATCGTAAACACGCTGATGAAAAAACCTCAAGGGGGGTTGGAGCAGACGCTTTATTACATGTACCGCGATGTTTACAAAAAATCAGACATACGTTTTGACATAACCGTTATTCCTCCAAATCATATCTCTAAGGAATACGCAAAAACTCATGGCCACTATCATCCGAAAGGCGATGATGGCCTGGCTTATCCGGAACTTTATCAGATCTTGAAGGGTAAGTGCACATTCATACTACAAAAGAAAAATAAAAGCGACCGGGTCGAGGTTCTGATAATAACTGCAAACGAAGGGGATGTCATTCTTTTACCTCCTGGATATGGCCATGTTTCAATCAATAGTAGTACGAGCGAGCTGGTGATGTCCAATTTGGTTTATGACCGCTTTCAAGCAAGCTACGATGAGTACAAAAAAAATCACGGGGCCGCATTCTATTATCTTTTGGGCGGGGAATTAGTCCAAAATAGCAATTATGTCATAGAAAAAAGCGAGCAATTAACTGCCAGCGAATTAAACAAAAGATACAATTACCAGTGCAAAGATCTTCTTAGCGAATTTTATATCGATCCGAAGAAATTTGAGTTTTTAGTAAAGCCGAACTTGTTTTTTAAGAAGTAACAGAAGGATTAAACAAATCAATGGTTGGTTGTGAAATTTCGACACGTTTTGGTGCAATAAGATATCTTCTGATGCCAAGCAAAAGCTCTAAATAAAGAACACCGCCATGGCTGGCAAGCGTAGTGTCTGAACTTCGCAGTTCATCGCGACTGTAGGTAAGATCAAATTTGGAATAGGTTCTTATTCTAAGCTCTTTTCCATCAAAGGTCATTTGTTTAATCTGATCTTTGTTAACTTCCTTAAAATGACTGTCTAATTCGACTAAAGTACCGCCAATAAAAGATCTGAAAGACATAGTAAATAATCGGACTTTTAGCTCAATTGAAGTAAGTCCACCTAATTCAATTGCAGCATGAAAACCGTCCATTTCTTTTCGTGATCCTCTCTCATGTGGTCTTACCCTCCTCGTTCTTGGTTCTCTTCCTCTTGTTACTGGCATAAATAACCTCCTTAAATCAATAAGTAAAAATAAAATAATAAGTTGCATTTTATGTAGAAAGCTATTTAAAGTATCAGAATTTCAAAACGGCAACTTTCTTCGCTTTTCCCTGCGCGATCCGGTCGCTTCCGCCGCCCGATCCATCAAGTTCTTTGAGTATTTGTTCAAGTAGTTGTTTTGCACTTTTGTTCGAACCCGCCCCTGCACCACAAACAATGGTCCCGCTTTTATTTATGAAAGCTGCTGCAGCATTGCTTTCCGCAACAGCAAGGCCTAGTTTGCGCAATGAATTATCATCAAGATCAAGAAGTTTCATTACTGGTATGCCGTTGTAGCTTTCGATAATTTCCTTTGCTTCATCGCGAACCAATAGTTCGCTTAGGTTCTCGAGCTTCTTTCTTTGAGTTTTCCATTCACTGAAGAAACGGTCCACAGTTCTTACAAGTTCGCCTTCGGAAACACTTAGAACCTCGCACGCGTCATGAATTAACCGGTCTTTTTCTTCCATATATTGTAGGGCGACATTCCCGCATTTGTATGTTATTCGCTCGACGCCATCCTTAACCGATTCGCGCTTGACAATCTTAAAGCAGCCAATCTCGCCAGTATGTGAATGCATAGTATGCGTTCCTCCACATGCTTCGGTATCAACATCACCCATGCTAACAACTCGTAATTCTTTTCCTGGGATAGCACCGCCTTGGTAGAGAGTAAACCCATACTTGGATTCGGCTACGTTTCTTGGTAAAAGCTCGGTTGCTACAGGCAGATCAGCCATAATATAGTCATTAACTTTTTGCTCTATCAGGGCCAATTCTTCATTTGTGATTCTTCTATAGTGAGTAAGGTCAAGATGCGCCTTATCAACATCCTTATTCGATCCTGCCTGCCAGATGTGCGGGCCAAGCACGTGCCTGCAGGCTGCATTTAGCAGGTGCGCGGCAGAATGATGACGGGCAATGATTTTCCGCCTAACTAGATCAACTTCACCACCTACAATCATGCCAAGCTTGAACTTTGTTGGATCCTTAACTTCGTGCAAAATAACTCCTGATTGTTTCATTACATTAGTAACTTGGATTCCATTGAGCATACCTTGATCAGATGCCTGGCCTCCGCCTTCAGGATACATTGCGGTTTTATCCAAAACCACATATTTTCCCCGGACTACCGAAAGGACTTCGGCCTGGAAATGCTTATCCCGGGTGTAATAGAGGCCGGAGGTTTTCGGGAGCGAGGCAACTTCGGATGGAAGGATCTTTTTCTGCGCCGCTTCCTCATCCACGGCAACGAACTCTTCCTTTTCCTTAACCAAAGTATAGAAATTACCAGGCATTTCTATATCAACATCATTTTCTTTTCCAATTTCAACTACATAATCCGGTGGAATGCCCTGGCTTTTGTATAATGTAATAAGGTCCTGGGCAGATACTTTGCCTGAAGAATGGGCGGTGCTGCCTTTTGCTTTTTTAACAAGGTTAAATACGATAGATTTTGCCTTTTCTTTTGTTGAGAGGTATCTTTTCTTTTCCTCCTCGATAACATCGACAGTAGTTGAAACTCCGCTCTTCAAATGGGGAAAAATATATTCAAGGTGCTTGGCATGGCCTTCGGTTATTTTAGCAAAATCAAGATCGTATCCGAACTTTTCCTGGAAGCCAAATACTCTTCTCAAAACCATACGAAGATTATATCCGCCACCGGAATTACTTGGAAGCATTCCGTCAGTTATGGTGAACAGCAGGGTACATAAGTGATCTGCCGAAGCATAAAGTGCTTGCAGCGGTTCAAGGTTATCGAAAAGTTCTTTTTTGCTAACTCCAAGCATCGCTGCAACGCGCTCTTTTTCCTTTTCTAAATCTCCAACTTCATCTTCATTTAAACTTCCGGATATTTTTGCAAATTTCATGAATAGATCTTTATCTATTGAAACTCCTGCTTTCTTTTTCATATCTTCAATAACTTTTCCAAAAACAACTTCGTAGCTGGTTGGTTCGCCCGAAGTTATCCATGCCAATCGTGAGAGGCCTGCTCCCATATCGATTACTTTGGTTTCGAGTTCCCGGGTTCCGGTTGGAGTAACTTCATATTGCATGAAAACGCAATTACCAAGCTCGAGCCCCCTTACGAAGTATTCGATACATGGACCAAAATTCCCCCCACCAGCCCAAACATCTTCCTGGAAAACGATTTCATCTTCTGGGATACCTACGGCTTTGAGATAGTTAAGATCGTGGGTGAGTGCCTGCTCTTTCCAATAGAAAAGGCCTGTCTTCTTGGTATTGAAAGCGTGCTGACCAACCATAACAAAGTTCGTATAGTGCCGTCCGCTCACGCCAACATTGCTAACGTCAGAGAAACGGATGCAAGGCTGCGGAACAATTAATGGATTGGCTGGTGGGTCTAATTCGCCATTAACTACATATGGCTGGAAATCGTTTATCGAAGCGATCGTAAAATAAAGGTCATCCCGCCACCTGGCAACAGTTGGGTATGGTTTAATGTATCCATGTCCGTTTTTTGTGAAGTATTTTTCAATTTCTTTCCAGGTGCCAACATAATCAAGCTTTTTCTTAACCGGAGTGTTGCCGATGAACTGATAACCAATGCAGGATGGATCACCGCACAAACCATGGTTTTCTGTTTCGCGTCTTGAATCCTTGGCCCAGAACATTCTCGAACATTTGGTGCATTTCTGCCTGATGAATCCTCGATCTGCAAGTACTTTGATTTTGTAATGCTTCTCCCACTCGGAAGCAAATTGTTTTTTTAGTTCGTTCTTGTCAAGATCCATTGAATCAACTTCACTTGATCAGTTTTTTAACTGAGTCTAAAAAACCCTTAGCAATTTTAACGGCACTGTCCGCTTCTACTTCATCAACTTCTTTTATCTTAATATCTTCATCACCATATAATATTGCGTGTCTACCTTCTCTTAAGGTATTGATTTCACTAAAGTATTTTTCTTCTATGATTCCGCCATATTTTTCTTTAACATAGAGGTACAGGCAAAAGTGGCTCCTCTCTTTTACTCCGTCCTTGAAAAGTAAAGCTCTAGCAGCATGAAACATTGAGGCATAGGCGGCGATGAAAGCCCATTTATAGGATTTATTATCAAGTTGTACCTGAGCATCTTTTTGATTTTCTTCTGAACTTATCAGTGATGCTTTTGCTTTTTCCATATCGGGCACAGATTTTTTGAGTTGGCCAGTCCTAAAACATTTGTCAAGTTCGCTCATAGCACCACCGGTTTTTGTCCATAAAGCACTATTGAATGTATTATTACATTCTCATAAAATGCTTTGTTTTTTTCGGCTTTCTTCCTCCATTCCAAGGGAGTGTAAACAGTAATGTTTGGCTCTCTTGTGGTACCGTGAGCCTGAGATGTGATGTTTTTTTTCTTTTTCCAATCTACATCTGCGATAACTAATATATCAAAGTCACTCAGTTCATCATCTGTTCCCTGCGCACAACTTCCATAAAGTAGTATGCTGGTGATGCTTTTTGATTGTTCGAGTATATTTTCTATTATTTTTGCATCTTGTAGTTCTTCCAATGAAAAGAGTACCTTCCATTGCCTGGTTAGATAGTACTCTAGATTTGCCTGATATTGATGAACTTGACCCACACGCTCATCAGTCACTAATGCCGTCTTAAGCATATAATCTAAGGTGTATTTTGCCGCACTTGGTGCAAGCTTAGATTGTTTGGCAAGTTCAACTATGGAGAACTTTTTCAGGGGTTGTATTAGTACAGTTTGCATTGCACGCAGTATTGCATAGTCATTAAGTTCCATATTCTATATATAGAAAGCAATTTCTTTATAAAGTTTTTGATTTCTTTTAAAAGAATGCAAGGCAGGGGTAGAGGCATTTAAGAAATGTTGTCAACAGTATATTATCATGTATTTGGTGATAAATTGACTGCTTTCAAAAACCATGAGATAGTTCTAAGCACAAAAGCAGATTTTAAACAAGCTGCAGAAGCATTTCAACGAGTAGGTAGGGTAAGAGGATTTGCGGTTGGAGATGGGTCGATTGCCTGTGGAGGGTGCTTATTGAAATTAATGACTAACGTAACAAGAGTAAGGGATGACGAAGTAGTCAAAGTAACGTTTGTTTCGTTCCCAAGAATTGTTAGTGAAGAAACACGAACTGCATTGCGCAAAGCATTTCCGGATAAATTCATTTACCCTAAGATAGAACATGGGTACCTTATTGATTGTGGGGATGGTTTTTTCTTATCTGCTAACCAATTAACAGCGGATTTTAAACAAAATACAAACAGGCTCATAGATGCCAGTATGGAGATAGGGGCATTTTTTGAAAATTATAGGGCTCAGATAGATTCTGCATGTTTGAAATTTTTAAGAGCAATAGAAGAATTTGAAAATTTGATGGCTAGAACAATAAGAGAAAGAAAACTTTCAGATGACCTAGGGCGTCTAAATCGCATGCAGAAACCTACTTTAGATGCTTTTGAAGAACTTAGAACGATAGCCGGACTTACGCAAATACTCGATTTGATAGCAGATAAATCAATTTAAGAAGCAAAACAAGGTTTACTTTTTTTGGACGCCCTAAGCTCCACAAAGATATGCTTTTAAACACTATTATACACTAATATAACAGGTAAACTATGCAACAATTACACGGATCTGTAAGTGCTGGAAGTGCAGGGAGGCAATTATTGCTACCTGGAGAAGTGCCTGCTAGTAGGAGAAGTAGGTGGGCTAATCTCTTTGCAGAAATGAGAATAGATCGACCGTTTAGGGTTCAGAGTTTACTTTCTGATTCTATGAAAGAGAAAGGCAACGAGGGACAAAATAAATTAGATAGGTCGATAGAGCTTTTTGGAACATTGACTACTTCTCAACAAGCTAAGGTATTGAGTGCGATAAGATTGGAACTAGTTATTAAGTCAGATTCACCTTTTGTTGATGATGAAAGTGCAGGTTGTGTACGAAGATTGGCTGATTTTTTTGTTGGAACATTAACTGTTCTTCATCCACATAAAAGAGGATATCCTGTTGCTGATTATTATGAAACATTCATCGAATTGTTTAGAAAAATTATAGAAGTTTCATCAATAAACGGAGCAAAATACGGTCATACTCCAGCTGTTCTTGCATGCACCAAAGCACTTTGGGAAGTTGGATATTTTGATGAAGAATTCTGGTCGAGGAGATTAAACGATTCGGTTACAAGACCATTTACCATTGCCGCATTACTAGAGATGCCAATGGTCAATACCACTCTGATTGATCGAGAAAAATTGCTTGCAGAAGCAGGAGAGCATTCAGTAGGCCAAAGCTCTTCAAGCTGGAAATATGAATTTTTACAGGGTAAAGATACTGGATTGGGTTTTGATCTGGATGAAGAGCTATCACAGTTAGCCAAAGCCATTGAAGGGGAAGGTCTAAGTTTAGATAGTCACGATACAAATAGAATTCGCCTAAGATTATTGTTTGATAGCCAACCCGAGCAAGTGATTTATCTTAGCCCTTGGGGAAATGCTGGATTAAGCGAAATGAGATGGAGAGAAATTTCAGATATTTTAGGAAAAATTGTGAGCGCTTGCAGTTTTTATGCGGCGGCAGACTTACTGGATAAGCTTGCATCGGAATATCGCCCGGGTGCAGTTGATGCACTAGAAGATGCAAATGAAGAAGCAGAATTACGATATCAACGATCACCATACAAAGTTGAATTTAATGAGCCAAGATACGATTATTTTCATAGAAAGGAAATCTGATTTTAGTAAGGTAATTCTCTTTTAAAACCACGCAAACAAATAAAATCCTATGAATCTTCACGAGCGAATCTATGAGCTAGCGCTATCGCGCTCATTCTTCTTCCCATCCAATGAACCATACGGCGGTGTTGCTGGTTTCTATGACTATGGGCCGGTAGGCGTACTCATAAAGCACAAAATAGAAAATTTATGGCGTGAAATGTTCATAAAGCAGGAAGGTTTTTTGGAGCTTGAGGCTTCGATTATAACTCCGGAACCAGTCCTAGTAGCGTCTGGGCATGTTGGAACTTTTGCTGATCCAGTTGTTGAATGCACAAAATGTAAAACACGGGCCAGGGCAGATCATCTGGCAGAAGAACATCACTATAATGTCCATAACCAGAAATGGGATGGGAAACTCGAAAGTCTCGATGCTATCATAGCAGAGAAAAAGCTCGTATGCCCGAAATGCAAAGGTGAGTTTGGCAAAGCATTCATGTTCAATCTAATGTTCGCTACTGCAATTGGCGGCGAACGGGCGATGGCGTATGCCAGACCAGAAACAGCACAAGGCACATTTACAGCATTTCCAAGGCTTTTTCGAAACCATGGCACAAAACTTCCCATGGCAGCAGGCCAAGTCGGTCGAAGCTTTAGAAATGAGATATCACCTCGAAAAGGCCTCTCGAGAATGCGCGAGTTTACGCAAATGGAATTGGAATATTTCTTTGACCCAAACCAGGATAAGATAGAGGGTTTTGAGAAAGTTAGCAAAACCAAAATGAACATGATGATGGGCGGTGAGAAAACGGAAATGACTGCCAAAGAAGTTGTGGATAATAAAGTTGCTCCAAACGAAATCATGACATATTTCTTGGTTAGAGGTTGGGAGTTCTACAAGAAGGCCGGGATCGATATGTCACGAGTCTATTATAGGGTACTTGAGCAGGCAGAGCTTCCGCATTATTCTAAAGGAAATATTGATATGGAAGTGGAAACTTCTTACGGCGCGCTCGAGACTATCGGGAACGCTTACCGGACAGATTTTGATTTATCAGCCCATGCAAAGCAAAGCGGGAAAGACGTTTCAGTACATTGGGAGGGGAGAAAGATCATCCCTCATGTTTTTGAGATCGCGATGGGGGTAGACCGATTCTTTTTCTGCATACTCGAGCATTGTTTTAGGGAAAAATCTGCTGAAAAAGATTGGGAATGGTTTGATTTTCCTCCTTGCATTGCGCCATACCATGTTGCAGTATTTCCGCTCATGAAAAAGGATGGCCTTGGCGAAAAGGCTGAAGAACTTACAAAGATGCTCAGGGAAAATGGGATCGATGTTGATTATCGAGAAAGCGGCAGCATCGGCCGAAGATATGCAAGAGCAGATGAAATTGGCATTCCTTATGCCTTGACAATTGATTATGATACGCTAAAGGACGATACGGTTACGATAAGATATAGGAATGATGGGAAGCAGGAAAGGATTAAAATATCAGAATGCACAAAAGCAATCAATGAGAATATCCGAAATGGGCGTGTAACTTTATGATGAAACAACTTCTGGTAGTTTTGCTAATCGGGGTTTTTCTTTTTGGTTGCTTTGGAATTGGCGAAAGCCCAAAAAACACCACGCAACAGGGTAATCTGAGCGTTGATAATTCAACGAACCAGATCAGCGTGATCATTGGAAAACAAAAAAACCAGACAGTAGTAGGTGTTGGTGGGAAAGAGAATAATCTCACAGGGCCAGAAAACACCGCCAAGATCGAATTCGAGAACGCGCCAGAAAAACCGCTCGGAATTTATTTCATTGATGTTGGCGGGGCGATAACGCATGGAAACGCCATACTGATAAAAAAGGGCGGATTTACCATGCTGGTTGATGCGGGGCCGGTAGAAAATTCAGGCAGGGTAGTTGATTTCCTTAAAGGGAAGGGAGTCAATACGGTAGATGTTTTGGTTTCCACGAATGCAGACCCGAGAAATTATGGGGGGATAACTAAGATAGCAGATAATTTTGCAATACAAAGCTTCTGGTGGGGCGGTAATGATTTTAACGATAAAAATTATGCCCAGGTAATTAGCAGGGTAAAGGGCATAGCAAAAGAAGTGAAAGTAGTGGAAGAGGGAAACGGGATTACCATAGACGGGATACAGTTCCAGGTCCTTAATCCGCCAAAAAAGCGATTTAATGATATTAACAATGATGCCGTAGTCATCAAAGTAACTAACGGCCAATTTTCAACCCTGCTTACTTCAGGAATACAGATAGGCGCCCAGGGAAAAATTGCAAATGAGCAGGCAGATGCGATTAGAAGCAAGGTAATGCTCGCACCTTATTATGGCACTGGCGCCGGTACAAATGCAATAAGTATTTTCCTTTTGGCAGTAAAACCAGAAGCAGTCATAATAACCGGGAGCGCGGACGATTCGGTAGAAAATGGGGCTTCGCGAGCACCATTTAAGAGGATCATGACCCAGTACAATATATCCTGGTATGAAACATATGTCAATGGCACCTTCAGGATATTTAATGATGGAACGAACATTTATTCGATCCAGAACGTTAGCTCATGATTTTTTAATCGTTTCTTCTCAAGAAGTACTAATATTGGGCCTGTAGTTCAGCTTGGTAGAAAAACTCTTTTTATAAAAAGAGATTTTGCCATAAACGATGGACTCTTAATCCATGCGTCGAGGGTTCAAATGTCGAGCCTTTTGACTTCTGTCCGTTTAGGACAAAAGGCTAGACTTCATCCAAAATCCTGAGTCTTAAAGGATCAAAACCGAAAACTCAAGACTCGGAACTATGAAAATCCCTCCAGGCCCGTTTTTTTGTTTGTTTAGAGGTTTCGAGTTCTAAGTTTAGCCTCAGAAAAAAAGGGAAGGAAGTGAACGAGCGCACGAGTTCACAACTGGCCCGTTTTTTTGTTTTACCTTCTTTTGATTAAATCCTTTGGCCATACCACTCGACTGCTCAAGGAACCTGCTCTTGCACCTGGTGGAGCTGAAAAGGCCTTGGGCGGAGGAAGATATTCGCCACGATCAGTCATTTTTACAACTCCGCTACCCGCTCCACGCTTTTCTGATACCGGTTTTTGTGTGGCTTTTAATTGCTCTATTGTTTTTGCAAAATCAGCATGATTGACAACTATTTTAACAAAACCTTCTACTCCGCTGAAGGTTATCTTACTTCGAACAGCTAACTCATCTGTAGGGGGTTTAGCCTCATTGGCTACAGCACGCCTTTCAAAAGAAATATTCAGTTTGCCTTCACCAAAAGTAAGAGTGATCCTTTCGTTTGCGGTTTCTCTTTGTTCACCTGTTTCCTGGCCCCTGAAAGTACATTGTTCGGCTAGTCTATTGCATGAGGTGCAAAACAAGCGAGGGGTTGTGGAAATGCCAGTTGAAAGCCTTCTTTCTTGATGAAACGGAGTATGATCTTCTGCCCTAACTGATTTTCTTACCAACTCCCTTCGGTAAGAAACACGATAGCCAGTTACGGCAGGTAAGCTGGAACCGGGAATCATACCAAAAAGGGGATCGGGTTTCAAAAAATCAGGCAGCACTCTGGATAAGAGAGTTGCAAGGTCGCCTTTTGCATCAATAGCACTCTGATAAGATCCGCCATAGAAAGATCCTTCAGCTACTGGCTGGAAAACAGCCCTTCCTAAGTCCACAACATGTTCGTAAGTAGTATCCATAAAAGTATGTAAATAAGAACACTTTAAAAAGATTGTCAAAAGCCAATTGCCAATCAATTACCAGGCTCAAACCGAACGTTCTTTCCTTCGATAACATATTTTCCTTTCGAAAAAGAATCAATTATCTTTGGATATGCCTGGTGCTCGTGCTTGATGATTTTTGCAGAAACCTCCTCTCCGCTCTTGCAGTCGCTGATATCCACTTTTTCCTGATAAATTATCGGGCCTCCATCCAGGCTCGCATCAACAAAATGGATGGTAAACCCGGAAACTTTCTCACCTGCTGCAAATGCTTGTTTTTGGGCATCTGCGCCAGGAAATTTTGGGAGCAACGAGGGGTGGATATTGATAATTTTATTTTTGTACTTTTCAAGGAGATTTTTGCCTTTCAGCAGGAGCATATAGCCTGCCAAAACAACCAAATCCACCTCATAACGATCAAGAATAGTAAGAAGAAAATCGTCAAACGATTCGCGGTCCGGGAATTTGGTTTTGTCAACCATTTCGACTGGGATACCGTATGCTTTCGCTATCGAAATCGCTTTTGCATCTGGATTGTTGGTTATGAGAACTGCGACCTGCGCGCTGCAAGTTCCTTTTTTGATAGACTCGGCAATGGCCTGAAAATTACTCCCTCTTCCGGAAGCTAGTACTGCGATTCTTAGTTCATTCATAAATAATTGTCATGAGGTAAGTTTTTAATTATCTTAGTCGTAACAGAAAACATGGCAGAAAAGCATACGGGCGGCTTTGCCGTACCGGATGTTGAAGAAGCGATCGATATTGAAGAGACGATAGAGGGCCTAAAACACCACATAGAAAACAAATGCGCAGGCCTGCTCCATCGGGCAATAGCAATAAATGCGGTTGCAGATAAACAGTTTCGGATACGGTTCTGGGAAAATAAGATAGATCAGATAAGGCAAAATGGCGCGAATGCATTTTCAGTAACTGAGCTTGAAGAATTAAAGCTGCAGGCAAATATTCTCGAATTGGATATGGAGCAATTTAGCAAAAGATTGCGATAAACCAAGGTCACCAAACATGATCACATTAGTAATACCTACATTAAACGAGGAAAAGCACATTGGGATAATTCTTGAAAAATTAAATCCCCAGCTTGAAGAAGGCGACGAAATACTTATTGTTGATGGGTTTAGCAAGGATAGAACAACTGAAATCGCCAAGAAAATGGGCGCAAGGGTAATAACCTACGAAAAAACTGGGATAGGCCCGGCCAAGACAGAAGGCGCAAGGAAGGCAAAGGGAGATATTGTTGTTTTTCTCGATGCTGACGCTATACCAACCGAAGATTTTGTGCAAAGGATCAGGAAGCATTTTAAGGATCCGGAAATTTTAGCTGTTGGCGGATTGGACCTTTATGAAGCGGATTCTGAATTTTTGAGGCTGGTTTACAATACATATTCTGCATGGGTCTTCTATGGATCGAAAACCGTACACTATCTTACCGGAAGTTTCTGGATTCCTTCGAACAATTCCGCATTTAGGAAGGAAGTTTTCCTTAAGGCAGGCGGCTATGGGCCATTAATTTGTGAAGAAACCGACCTCATGAAAAGGTTGCCCAAATCCAGAAAAGTAAAATATGATAGTAAGATGATTATGACCCTTTCTGACCGACGCTTTAAACGGGAGGGTTTCATCAAAACAGTTGCGCTTTGGGGTTGGAGCAACATCTCGGCAATTGGCGGAAAAGGGGTTAGCATAGAAGGATATAGGAAAGACTGATTTTAGAGTGTTAGATGATTCTTTAAACGCTTTGTGCCAGAAAGCATAATTCGAGGGAAAATGAGACATGCGATTTTTTAGAACTGCGAGTTTAGTATTTACTGTTTATGCTGCAGGATGTGCTAACACACAAATAAAAGCGCTTCCAACAGCAAGAACGATTGAGTGCACTGCAAAAAATCCAAAATTGTGGATTGCAAAACTTTCTGAGCCAGATTTATTATCTAGAAGAGAAGCTGCAAAAGAATTAAGAAGGATGGGAACGAGATTGGAAAATAAGGATGCAGAGAACGTGCTCAGAATCATAGAAAGGGAAAATGACTTGCAGGTTTTAGTTTTATTGGCGCATGGAATTGCCGAGGGTTGCATCCAGAGGGAGTATGAAATCTATGATGCTGCAAAAGGAAAGTATGTAGTTATCATTGGGGATCAGGAACTAAAGGAAGAGGATATTGTTGATCCTGACCCACGAGTTATGAGAGTTGGTGATTACTACATAAGAGAACTTCTTGTTGCTAAACTGATTGCAATATTCGAGAAAACAAACGAATTGAAAAATACATACGAAATTGCACTTGTTTTATCTAGAATAGATCCGGGAAAAGTGTTGGAATTAATAGATGGCACAACAAACAACAAAAAAGTCGTTGCACTTAAGGCAATGGGCAAAGCAGTAACCTGGTACGATTCTAATCTAGTAATTGCATTAAGAAAAAAGTTTACGCTTAACAACACAGAAGATGGAACCGTAAGGGAAGCTGCAAGAAGGGCAATAGATAAAATAAATTCATATTCTAGTTCAGAGTTTGAGTGATTTGATTAGATTTTCCACCGGATTCCTGATTTCGTATCCTCAAGAACTATCCCCAATTTTGCAAGGCCCGAACGAATCGCATCGGATGTTTTGTAGTCCTTGCTTTTTCTCGCTTCTTCGCGCTTTGCTATGAATAATTCGAGCGCAGCTTCAGCGTTTTTTGGTTTTTTATCTATTCCAATCTCCAGGAGCAGAGAGCAGAGCGGATCGAATTTATCTTCAATCGAACTCTTTTTGTTTTCCTTCAAACCAAGTATCCAGAGCATCTCCTCAATTGCAGAAACAATTTTTACAAGTTCCTCGCAGTCAATTGACTTGGATTCGCAGTGGGAATTAGCCAAACGAAGCAAATTGAACAAGCTTGCAATTGCTTCTGGGGTATTAAGGTCGTTTTCCATGCTGGAATAGAAATATTTTATTAGTTCATCGCTTTTCTGTCTAAATTCTTTATCGTTATTTTTTGCTGAAGCCTTTGCATTTACAACCGCTTCTTTTAGCAACCCCAAGGAATTGAATATCCGCTCCACGCTCTCTTCCAGCGAATCAATTGAGTCTGACGAATAATCAAGAGGACTGCGATAATGGGCCTTTAGGTAAAATAAGCGCAATGCATTTGGACTGTTTTTCGATAAGGCATCCTTGATGGTTATGAAGTTTCCAAGGGATTTGCTCATCTTTTCCCCATCAACAGTAAGAAAACCAGTATGCAGCCAGTAATTGCAGAATTTCTGGTTAAATGCCCCTTCGCTTTGGGCAATTTCATTTTCATGATGGGGGAAAATCAAATCCCGTGCCCCTCCGTGAATGTCCAGGGTTTTGAGTCCTGAGTCAGGTCGCTTGCCATATTTTGCCGCCATTGCAGAGCATTCAATGTGCCAGCCCGGCCGGCCGGTTCCCCAAGGAGAATCGAACTCTATTATTTCCCCGTTGGTTTTTTTCCATAATGCAAAATCCTCAGGCATTTTCTTGCTCTCGTCAACGTCTATCCTGGATCCTGCCTCTATTTCATCCAGCTGCTGGCCAGAAAGCAGGCCATAATTTTTGAATGCTTTGACGTTAAAATAAACTCCGGTATCGGTTTCATATGCATGCCCAGTTGCAATCAGTTGATTAATTAGGCCAATTATTTCTGGTATGTTCTCAGTTACTTTTGGGTAAACGTCAGCTTTGAGGATATTCAATTGCGAAAATAACTCAACCGCCTCATCGTGGATTTGGCTGGTCAGTGTTTTCGGATCTGAACCGGTTTCCTTGCAGCGCTTGATTATTTTATCATCAACGTCGGTTATATTCTGGATATGATAAAACGATAATCCTTTTTTGAGCAGGTAGCGTTTAAGGGTATCAAAAGCCACATATGTCCTGGAATGGCCTATGTGGGTATGATCGTAGGGAGTGAGCCCGCAGACATACATGATAACCTTGCCCTCTTCAATTGGGACAAAGGTTTCGGTCTGTTTGGAAAATGAATTGGATAGTTGCATCTAAGCACCGGGAATAATAGGATAGCAAAAGAATAAAAGAGGAAAAGAAATAAAGAAAAGAAAAAAATAGAATTACTTTTTCATACCTGCAACAAAGGCACCGATAGCGCCTAAGATGGCACCAATAATAGCACCAAATATTGGAGCAATTATAATTCCGATTATGCCTATTCCGGCCGCTACAGCACCGCCAATTGCAGCACCCTGTCCGCCACCTGTGGCAAGACCAACTCCTATTCCTGCTAGGCTAAGAACAAAACCTACAATGGCGTTGACTAAACCAGCAATGGCACCTGTAATAGCACCAGTAAGAGCGCCGCCCATAAGATCCATTCCACCTTCTTTAACTGCTTTGTAACCTGCCCAGGCATTGACTACGATTTGCGCCAGCATAACAGGGAGCCCCACTATGCAAACCAAAAAAGGCACGAACGTACCCAAAAGCGTACTTACGACACCAATTGCAATCATAATGCCTGCCGGCAACATTGCAACTTTCAACGATTTCTGGAAATCCATCGATTATCACCTGGAATACAATAGAAGCGAAGAATTATAAATAAAAGGCAGATTATAGACAATGGGAGTATTTTGTTATGCATCATTAAATATGGTAGGTAGGGTGTTAAATTATGGCTGATGAAAAAAAGAAAACCCAGGAGTCAAAACCTCAAGAGGTAAAAATGCAGGATAAGTCTCAGGATATGAAATCCCAGACGCCAAAATCTGATTCAAAAGTTCCGTCAACAGATGATGATAGTAAACTATTTGGAGCGCTATGTTATGTCATAGGGATTATTGTCCCGCTTTTCATATTGTTCACGGATAAGAAAGAAAACAAGTTCCTTGCATTCCACGCATATCAGTCATTGATATTTGGGGTTGCAGTCTTTGCTATGTTCATAGCCCTAAGCATATTTTCATTTGTAATTACCATCCTAACTAGCGGGATAGGCGGCTTTTTAGGCCTCTGTATTATGCTACCGCTATGGCTCGGAGCACTATTGGCAATGGTCTTTATGGCATATAAGGCCTGGATGGGAGAAAAATACCTATTGCCGGTTATCGGTAGCATGGCAGAAGGATTTGTTAAGTAACTTTCTTGCCAGTTTTTTATTTTTCTTATTTTTTCTTCTTTTATTGGGGGTTTCTTTTTTTAGCTTTTTCTTCAATAATTTGTTTTTACCTATCGCCTATTTGAAATCAAAGGAAATCCGCGAGTCCGGTCTGCTTAATTTTATCATCTTCGAAGATGCTTTTTATCTCTTTTTCAACCAGCTCCAGCCTCTGCTTCAGGTACATTGGAAGTTCATAGCGCTTGACAATGTCTTCAGATATTGAAAGGTATTTCTGGATTCCGCCCTTATTTATAGTAAGCAGGAGGTTGCCGCCACACCGGTTGCATTTTCCGGCTAATGGCACCCTCCTGAAAATCGTATTACAGCTGACGCAGCGGAAAGTTTGACGCGAGAATGAACGAAGATTACCATAAAGGTCCGGAATAAAGTGGCTAAGGATAAGGCGCTCGGCAGCATCTTTTCGGTCCACTGGCCGAAGTCTATCCTGAAGTGCAAACTGGATATCTATTTTTTCAGGTACAGAATCTAATTCGACATATGCAGTCCTTATTACTCCGACATCAATGCTACCCCCAGGGTGGGTAAGGGGCAGGGTGTACTGCTCTTCTGTTCCAAGTACATCTTTTACGGTTTTTATTTTTACATCCGAAGGTGGAACGATCCGCTCGGCAGCTTGATAGAATTCTAAAGGATATTGCGAAACAAACTCGATATTGTGCGCCTCATCATCAACTTCTTTTGGATTTATTTCTATTGAAAGAACTAATGGCGTGTCCATAGTGCCTCCCCGCCGCTCATCCAAAAAGTCCCTTGAGAAATTGATAAGACAATCGAGCAGTAACATTATGCAGTCCTCATCACCGTCGCAACGTATGCAAAATATGCCATTTTCAAGAAGGATATTTTTCTCCACTAAGTCATTACTTTCAGTTTCAATGTCGAGACAATAAGCGGATTCTTTTTTGTTTAGTTTTTCTATTTTAACTATTTTGTCCTCGCTATAACCACCATTGCCATCATGAAGCGGCACTATCATGCCTATTTTCGCTTTATCTGCGTCTACAGCGCTTAGTTCGGAATTTTCAATACATAAGATGTTGTGATCCGGAGTCACTATAAGTTCCTTTTTGGCAGTGGTGGTGATTTTTATCCAATATTCTGGAGATTTTGTTTTCATGAAACAGTTTATCTTTCTTTGAACGATTTTTTTGGATTTGGAATCGATGCTGGCAATGAACCAGTCAGTATCGATTGGGATTTTAGTGGTAGAAGGATCGAGAATTTTTATTTTGGTTGAATGTTCTTTCAGAAGTTTTTCAGTAATTTCTTTTAGCGTTCCGGTTATTTTGTTTTTTCCTTCAGTGATTACGATTTTTGTCTCTGGATAAAAGCAGTTTCTTCTTTTTGCCGTATGATAATATGGATGTCCATATCCGACATTTGCTCTTGTAAAGCCGATAACGCGGCAGAGGACTCCGGCACTTGTATGCGGTGAGAGGCCGACAAAAAGGTGGCCGATAAGTTCATCCCTTGATTTTATGTTATAGAATGGCTTCATCCCATAGATGTTAATCAGCATATCGTCGATAAAAGCAGCCACGCGCAGGAAGTACTGGACACCGGATTCAGATAATATGATATCCTGATGGTGAAGCGAAACCAGTTGGTTCCCATTTTCAAGCGGGTTGCCAAGATAATCCTTCAGATAGCCAAGCGAACGCGCCTGATCCAGATTTAGGCTGATTTCATTAGGAGTGAAGTGAGTGAGCGGAATATCGGTTGCATCAAATCTGGATGTGCCATCGCGGAAAACATAAACATCATGGCGAGAACGGAGAAAGCCTTTTTTTAGATTTTCCGGCATCCGTGATGGGTTCGAAAGTCCCTTCACACCCTTAATATCTTCTGGCAAAGCGCCGAATTTAGAACGGAGGTCCTCGATAATATTCACTATGTCCACAGGCCGCCGGTCATAAGTTACGGTCTTAACATCGCAATGCATTTCAAACGGCACCGACCGGCCGCATTTGGTGCACATGCGCTCTAGCTCGGTCCGCATCATGCAAACATCACAACGGCGGTAAAAACAGAGCTTGTTGCATTTGGTGCAGCGCAAGCGTGCCACTTCGATGTTGATTGTCTTTTCGCCCTCCACGGTCTTGAGGGTGCGGTAGTGCTTGAGTATGCTGCGGTTTTTGAAAGAACCGGTGGGAAATAAAACGTGCGGCGATCCATCCATTTTTCTCTCCTTTGCCTTTTCAGGCCGGCCCATCCTGCCGCCAATATAAGTTGGGGCTTTTGCTTTTGTGATGATGAAATTGTTGATAAATTCAAGTGCAGGTTTTTCAGCTGGCCAGGCGGAGAGCAGTGAGTCGGATTTTGAAAAATCCAGTTTTGAATCAAACTTTGAATCGTTAATTGTTAATGCACCAAAAGAACTTAGCAGGACTAGAGAATCATCAGGGCTTAGCACGACAAAATTCTCTATTACCCGATGCTCAACCAATAATTCTTCAAGTGCTCTTTTTGCCCCTGGGAGGGGAAGCCTTAGCTGCCTGATCGAACCATCCTCCAGATCCAGTTTTCCTGTTTTTAGCCAGTCGGCAAGTGCACGAATTTGCTCTATGGATAGGTCATGCCAATGGTAGGTAAAATCAGGGTGGAGAGGAACATTGTGCATTTTTGAAAATTCGATCAGGGTCGCTGCATCTTTTTGCACTGGTGCAAAGAGTCCTTTTGCTTCAATTTCCTTGAGCCACCATTCCTCACAATAACCGCTCGGGATAAGGGGGTGGTTGGACTTGAGAAAATCCCCGTAGGTGGTGAGCATATCCCCTAGGAAAAGAATCTCCTCAACCTCGCTCTTGATCGCGTACGCCTCTTCAAGGGTACGGACTTTTAGGACGCGGCCGCTACGGAGTTTAACTGCAGGAGGCTCGATTCCTTCATGCGCAGCAACAACGCATCCTTTTCCAGGCCGCTCCACTTTCATATGGGTACCATAGGCCAAAAAATTATCAAGAAGGACCATAATGGCTGGGTGAATGTTCCTTGCCATCAGCCCGTTTGTCTTGCTCCGGCCATAGCGCAGCCTAAACCCACCTTTGGCTGAGGCGTGGCTGAATACCGGCCGTCCTGCCACCAGGCCTTCAAGATAAGATGAATCAGGTTTTATTTCGATGCGGTCCTCGGTCTTTTTTATTTTTATTACTTTTTCAAGCCAGTCCCAATTTAGCTTGAGTTTTTTTGTTATCTTTAATAATTTTGCTGCCTTTAGCGCAAGGCCATCACAGATAACTAAAGCAACTCCGCTGCGGACGCGGTTGGTTTCTATTCCCGGAACATCCCGGTAAGCTGAAACCTCAACATCTTCGGTAGGTTCTCCGTCAACGCAAACAGGGCAATGCTGGGCGATTATTTTTATGTGCTCTTCGCTCGGGAGATACTGGAGGTGAACGCACCGGTTCTCATAAACTAAAATCTCCTCATTAATGCGCATGAGCTGGGTTTCTGTAGGCCGATAATCGCCGACATCGCACACCCTTCTTGCAATGTCAGCAAGGACAAGGCTAAGTGCCGCGGCAGTCCCACCTGCGCTCCTGATCGGACCAGCATAATATACTGCAACATAATCGCTGCCATCAGGGTTTTTCTTTATCCTAACTTTTGCTATTCCTTCGGTTGGGGCCACAAGCACCCCTTCGGTCAGGATACCAAGACCGGTTCTTACTGCCTGCTCGATCAGCTGTTCTTTTGTTCCTTTGATAATTTCGCCTGCTGCAAGCTTTCTTGCAACTTCGAACGATATGTCCTCGCGGGACATTCCTGAAGATTCGAGCGTTCTGATGACTTCGGCAATTCCTGGCGGGCCGACAATACCTTCAACTCGGGCAGCCACGTCCTTGGCTATTTTTACCTCAACTTCTGGAGTTGGATCAAATCCTTGTGCTCTTGCTTGCTGGGCAATTGCATAGGCATTTTTGAGGCCTTCTCGAAGCAGTTCATAGTACTCAGAAGAATTCATAAGAATCATCAGAAAAAGTGGTAAATAGCATTCACAGCAATAGATTAAATCCCTACCCTATCAACATTATCCTACATGCCGGAGTAGCTCAGTTTGTTTTTGCTAATTTGCTCGCTTATACTCGCAAATGCAAAAACCAGAGCAACTTGGTTCAGAGCGCACGACTCATAAGTTTAACTTGATGAGTTATGAGGGTAATCCCAATGATATATTAGCACTCGTCGTGAACCAAAGTCCACTTCGCCTCAAGAACCGCCGGTTCTTAAGGCTGAGACATCGTGAGGTCGCGAATTCAAATTTCGCCTCCGGCAATAATAATTCTAGTTTCCTATTTTGGGTTTCGAGTGTCGAGCCCAACTGTCGAAAGGATTAAATTATATAGTTGCTAATTCTCGCTCGTATATTTCTAGGTGATTAAATGAAAAAATGCGAAAGTTGCGGCGATCCAATGATGAATCTCTCGGATTTTGGCGGACAGAATAAGGAAAATCGGTATTGCTCTCATTGTACCCTCTCAAATGGTACTTTGAGACCTCAGTATGAAATAAGGGAAAAACTGGTGCTCAATTACATGAAAGTCAAAAAGATGGAACGGGCAGATTCCGAGCGGTTTGTTGATGAGATGATGGCAAGGATGCCAGCCTGGCAGTAATGTGTTTTGGGTTTCCTGTTTCCAGTTTCCCAATTGTTCGGTTCGAACAACAATGTGAACGGCGATCCGTTCACGATATGCTCAGGAACGAATAGTCGTTCCTGACATGGGCGCATTGTTGCGCGCCGCAACAATAGCGTGTGTCGTGAGTTTTCAGTTTCGCCCATTGAATTGTTGCAAACAGTTATTTTTGTGTTTTTGGTTTTCAGTCGTTAAGTAACATAGTTTAAAATAATTTTAGCTGTAGGGTAAAGGGGATCAGTATGTCCGAAGCAGAAAAGATAAAAAAAGGCATGTGCCCATCTTGTGATGGCTCACTTGTGTTCCAGGAAGGATGCAAAGTGTGTTTTGGTTGCGGTTGGGGCGGATGCGAATAGAGTTCTCAGTCGCGAGTTTCCAGTTTTGAGTTTGTTGGGTTATTTTTAAAACCAATCCTAGTGAATAGTATCTATCTAGAGAGGTGTTTTTGTGGGTTTGAAAGAACTAAAACCAGAAATCATTGAAGCTTATTTTAATTTTTCTAAAGCCCTCGATAAAGGCACATCTTTAACCCAAAGGGAAAAGGAACTAATAGCTCTTGCTGTTTCCCACGCACTTCAGTGCAACTTCTGCATTGAAGACCATGTGCGAAAGGCAAGGATAGCTGGTGCAAAAGAAGAAGAAATTGCCGAAGCGATCTTAGTTACAGCAAAAGTCCGGGCTGGCGCAACTTTAACTTATGCTCAGCACTATGCTTTTCCTAAGAAAGAAGAGGCACCCAAGGAATAAAACTCGAATAACTCCCTATATAAAACTTTTTCTTCATTTATTCCCTAATAACTCGACTTATTGTAAGTTAAGACAATTAATTCGGGCACGTAGCTCAGTAGCAGAGCACTCGCCTTGCACGCGAGGGGCCGAGGGTGCGAGTCCCTCCGTGTCCAAATTCCAGTTTCCAGTGCTCAGTTTTCAGTTTCGCACTTGTTCGTTGCAACGAACAAGGCGCACATTGTTGGCTTTTTTCCGCCAACAATGTTGTGTATTCCTCAGGGAATTTGAACTTAAGTGAACCGCAGTTCACTATGTGTCCATAATTCGATTGTTTTCAGTTAAGAGTTTTGGGTTCCCTATTGTTCTTCGAACAATGGGGCACATTGTTGCAGAGCAACAATGTTGTCGACTCAGGAATTATGAACTATCTTGAAAGCGACCTATTGAAACAAAGTTTCAATGGTCCATGGAACGGATCGCCGTTCCATCGGACGAAGGAGCTTTCAAGGCTTGCCCAAATTCCAGTTTTCAGTACCGGGTTTCCAGTTTTGCTATCTCAGGGAATTTGGACTGTTTTGAACGAGCGGAGCGAAGTTCAAATAGTGTCCAAAATTCCAGTTTTTTATTCTCCTCTTAGCGGATTTAGCATTCGCTCTTCAACCGCTGAAATGAAAGTATGCTTTCCGATTATCTCCCCAAACTGCGTCTTCAAATCTCTCATGAAAACATGAAGTTCCTGGTTATCCTTGACAATAATATCCAGTTCAATATCCCAACTTCCGATAACATGACATCCTCCCCACCCTAAAGGGTGGGGTTTCCTTTTTTGGGATGTCAAAAACTCACAAGAGTTTTTTGTACTGATTGATTTTGCACATATTTTCTTACAGTCTTCAGATCAACATCACTAACCGTCCTGAAGAACT
>JACRGB010000014.1 GCA_016212505.1 Microcaldota archaeon | reverse complement strand
GGCAAGAGAGTAGTTGCTAAGCTTGAATCTGAAGGGAATTGGGAATTACTTGGAAAGATAAATGATAATGCAGTTAAAGATAAAGAGGGGCACAGAGTTTATCTTTCTGATGAGATTAGAAGTACTGCAGGAAATGCAATAAGAAACAGGAGTACTTCTGCACCATCTGCAAGAGATGCCCGTGCTGATGCTGGAAGAATAGATCGATTAGGAAGAAAGACAAGTCCAGGAGAAAGTCGTGCACCAGCACATGGAAGTCGTCTGAGTCGAATTAGTTAAGCGCAGACGAATAGGAGGACAAAATTTCATAAATTTTGTCCGCATTGGATTGAAAACTGAAAGTTTTCAAAAATTGACAGCAACAGCTATCAATGGAATTCATACAAATTCCAATATAATTAAAAATAATCTTCGTTAAGTGATACTATGGAAAAAGTGCTCATTCTATCCGGAAGCAAATCTGATGAAGAAATCGCAAAGCAGGCAATGGCTGTGCTCGATGCGTTTGGAATTCCTAACAAATACGAAGTAGCCTCAGCCCATCGCAATCCTGAGAAAGTTGACCGGTTGGTAAAAGAATCAACAGCAGACGTCTTCATAGCAATTGCAGGACTCAGCGCAGCGCTTCCAGGAGTGGTTGCTGCAAGGACAACTAAGCCGGTTATTGGTGTTCCGGTAAATGCTGCGCTTAATGGCCTGGATTCACTACTTTCTGCAGTTCAGATGCCCCCAAATGTGCCAGTGGCATGCGTTGGAATAGGTATGGGTAAAAATGCAGGTGTTTTGGCAGCAGAAATTTTAGCTTTGGGAGATGCAAATATTGCCGCAAAACTAAAAGACTTCAAGGAAAAGCTTAAGCAGTAAGTTCTTGCTAAATTTCATTATACCAAACGGTTTTAAACCAAATGGTATAATAACTAATTATGACTGGAAACCCGTTTATTTTTGGCAGAATTGTCAGGGGAGAACACTTCTGCAACCGGGAAAAAGAGATGGATAACCTAAAAGAAAGAATAAGTGCAAAGCAGCATGTTGTTATAATATCTCCTAGAAGATACGGAAAAACTTCATTGATCATTAATGCTCTTGAAAGAAACAAAACAAAATACATCTACATTGATTGCTCTTTCATAGGGACTGAAAAGAGCTTGATAAACAACATAGCGAATTCATATGCAGAAAAAGCAGACAGTGTAGCAGTAATAGAAAAGCTGCTTAAAAAATTTGACCTGGTTTTTTCAATAAATGTGAATCCCATAGGCGTAAATATAAGTGAGATAAGATCAGAAACATTGAAGGACCTCATAACCCAAATCAGCAAGGACTACGTAATAATATTCGATGAATTTCAGGATATTTATGAAAAAGATAAACAGTTAGTAAGCAAATTACGATCTATCGTCCAGTTTTTGGAGCGGTCAGTAGTGATGCTTGGCAGTAAAAGACATTTACTGCATCACATGTTCCTTAATCCCCGCGGCATTTTCTATAACTTTGGTTATGCACTTGCACTGGAAAAAATTGGTGCAACCGAATTTGAAGGTTTCATAAGCGGATGGTTTAAGAAAAGCGGATCGAGTATAAACAAGGCAGAGTTAGAAAAAATATTAAGCATTAGTCAGTGCCATCCTTTTTTTACTCAGTATTTGTGCCATTTCTTTTTTGAAAATAGAGTACTACAAAAAAATTCGAAAAGCACAGTGGAAGAAGTTGTCTCAGACATAGTGGCTATGAACTTACCTTTCTATGAAGAAACATACAGAGACTTGGCAGAAGGACAGAAGAAAGCATTACTTTTGCTTTCAAGAGAAAATAAAGAAGTGTATTCTTCAGAACTATTAGAAAAGTTTGATATTAGTAGTCAGGGATTGCAGAAAGCACTTGGCGCATTGATGAAACGAGAGATAATAGATAAAAACGGTAGCTATTACATAATAGATGTATTCTTTAAAGAGTGGTTATACCAAATGGGTTTAAACCAAAAAGTATAAAGAGTTTTTACGGGATAAAATCTTGTAGATTAAGGTTTGGAGCAACACGGAATGGTAGATACAGAAAAAAGTTACCAGCTTAAAAAACAGCTTAGAAAGCTCGAAAATTTTCGGGGAAGCGGAACAGAATTAATTTCCGTTTACATACCAGCAGGAGCAGCCATACACGAAATGAACAATAAATTACGGGAAGAAGCAGGCCAGGCAAGCAACATAAAATCAAAATCAACAAAGCTAAATGTTATCGGGGCATTAGAGCGGATAATGAATTATTTTAAGACATTTAAGAAAACTCCTCCTAATGGCCTAGCTGTTTTTGCAGGAAACGTTTCGGATAACCCTGCCAAAGTTGACATCGAACTATTTTCAATGGAACCTCCAGAACCCTTAACCATAGGAATGTACAGATGCGACAGCAAATTCTTCCTTGAGCCGCTCCAGTCCATAGTGGATGTGAAGGACACTTATGGGATAGTAGTTCTTGATGGCAGGGAGGCGACTGTTGCAACGGTAAGAGGGACAAATATCAAAATAATAAAAAAACTTAATTCAACTGCGCATGCCAAGATCCGAAAGGGTGGTCAATCGGCTAGGAGATACGAAAGGCTTATCGAAGAGCAGATCGAAGTTTACTATAAGCGGGTCGGAGATGCAATGGATAATGCTTATTTGAAAGAGGAAAAAAGCGCAGTCAAAGGGGTAATCGTTGGCGGGCCCGGGCCAACAAAAGAATTTTTCATTAAGATGAAACCGTTCAATTACCAGCTAAAAGTGCTCGGAGTTGTTGATACAGGATATACTGAAGAGTATGGCATTCGTGAGGTATTAGCAAAAAGCGAAGGAATCCTCGCGCAGCAGGAAGCGATAAAAGAAAAGATAATTGTCGACCGGTTCATAAAGGGCCTGGTAAGCGATGAAGGGTTAGTTGTTTATGGGGTAAACGAAGTTCGCGAGGCAATAAATTCAAAGCAGGCAGAGAGAGTTTTACTATCTGAAGGATTGACCCACACAAGCGCCCTATACCTCTGCGCAAATTGTGGAAACCAAACCACCAAATCCTCGCGCGAAAAGCCCGAACCAACAATTGAATGCCCTAAATGCAAGGGTCAGATGAAAATTGAAAAAGAAGAACTTATGCTTGATGAACTGGCTGAGCTTGCCAAACAATATGACATTCCAGTAGAGGTCCTATCAACAGACACTACAGAAGGCGCTCAATTCCTAAATGGATTTGGCGGAGTTGGCGCTTTCTTAAAATATAGGACAAGATAATGTTAAATATTGGATCGACCACAAATAATCAGATGCTACAAAGAAATGGTAATGTTTTGTATCCTAATTTCAGTATCCCCAGGGCAAGTATCTGGAGAGGACCGGGCGGCATTGACAAAAATCCTTTTCAGATAAAGAACCCTAAGCTTGAGTGGAAATACCGTACCCAAAAATTAGAGGATGGGGTAATTGACCTGGCCAGAACGAGTTCTAGCGACCGACTTGCATGGAAGCGGTTAAATAGAATAAAGAGATTTGATAAAGCGCAGAGCGAAATAGAAATTGAAGATGAGCCAGTTGGTTATCAGAAGCTAAGGGGCACAAAAATTGCGGTAATGACCATTGTTGGAACAACTGTTGTTACTGATCTTATTTTGACTTGTCTCTTAAAAAGATACAGACCAGAAGGAAACATAATATTGCCTGCATTTTTATCATCAGTCGTGGTAGGATTAATAGTTTCAGCAATAAACTGGGCAGCAATTAAAGCAAGAAATGTAAATATTTTTGACGGAAGGCAGAGCCTTTTAGATTAACCTACGATCCGTATTCCGCATGTCCCTTGTTTGTAAAGAGGGCCAACGCCTACGCTCATACCGTTCGAATAATAGGAAGTCGAGTTTCCCTGGTGGATATAGATGGTTAGGCCATTTTTTATTGAAGAGAAGCAATAATCGATCGGATGGCCCCCGTCAACAGAAGTACAACCATCATCAGCTGCAGAGAAGTAAGTTACGTTTTTTCCGCCCATGCCGCTGCTACCTGCAAAATCAACCCCGCACTGGAGTATGTTTTGGCTGGTATTGTCTTTTTTGAGCCCGCGAACGTCCATTAGGAGGTTTATGGTTTTTGCAGAAAGGAATGTGTCCTTAAAATCACTTACCTTGATGGGTGAGGCTGGAACAAAAGAATTTGGGTTTGTTGAAAAGAGGAAAAAATATGCAAGCACGCAGAGGGCTATGAAGAGGATAGCAATTGCTGCAATTTTCATTTTATCGTTTTTTTTCTCGTCCTTTTTATCCTCCGATATATTGTCCTTCTTAGCTGCCGTTATGTCTTTCATAAGTATGCACCTTAGGATTTAGAAGCCCCGAATAGTGAGGGAAGCGGGCATAGTTGGTAGTATTGGGAGTTTCCTGCGATCTGGGCATGGTCACCATAAATTATTGAAAACTTTGGCTGGACATTTACATCAGAGTATCCGAGGAAAAATGACGAGTTCTGGACTCCGAAATTTTCTGCGCATTGGTCGGTAGTAAGGGTACTATTAGAACCATCGGAGTTCTGCTTTATGCAAAAGTCAGGGTAAATGATAAGAAGGTCTACGGACTTGTTTTCAGACTTAAGGGAATTGCTAAGGGTATTTGCGCATCTTGCCATAAGGTCGGAATTTGCAAGTGAAGTATTCCTAGAATCAACAAAAACAGAAGTTGAATGGATGGCACCAAAGTCATTCAAAAATTCAGAAAGCGTGGCATTTGTGATGGCTTTTAGCATTACTGTATACAATAGCACTATCCCGGCCAATAGAAGCACAAAACAGCATGCAAAAAGGATTTTCAGCAGGGTTGAATTTAGCGCAGGAGAAATGCGAAGGAAAAACAGGATCATAACCGAGAATAGTGAAATGAAAAGCAATGCTGAAAAGATAGCGGTAATGACCGGGGCGTCGCTAAGGGCAGGAGAAGGCTGGAAAAGCTTGCTCTCGGATGCAACTTTCGCTATATTAACATCAAGGCGGCGGCTTAATCCCCTCATCAGCATGATGCCTTTAGAGGCCGGGGAGTTGCTCTCTCCGGATAAAAGTTCGGTTTCCTGAGCACTGATATTTTGATAAGCAAGGCTTAATTCCTGAAGTTGGGAAACGGTCAGGCCATCAGTAAAGCGACTATCGAGTATTGCGGTCTGGTTCCTAATTATTTCAAAGGAAGCAATTGAACCTGCATCCATTTCCTTGCTGTCTAAGAGCAAGGTGAGGGTGTCCATGTTTTCTTTTGCCTTAAGGGTGTTTTTATATTCTGAAAGAACGCCTGTTGAAAGGCTCGATACGGTTTTTGTAAGATCTGAGTAGTCTGCCAGATCGGCATCAAGATGGGAGAAATTTTTCTTTGCAATATTTAGGGGAATAGTGACATCAAGCAGCTTAAGCTGGTCTAATTTCTCGGATAATGGGGGATTAGAAACATGGGAAAGGGCATTATCAGCAAGTGCCATTGACTCGGCACCGCTTTTATTAAGCGAACCGAAAAGGTCAGCATAATAAGAAGCTGCGGACTTGGTCTTCACATAGTCGAGCCGTGCCTGGGTATTATTTGATATTTTTCCAGAAACAGAAACATAGTTGGTAAGGGGGGCAACTTTAGTAGAGAGGTTTTGGATCCGGTTTTGTATGTCTTTTAATCCGTTATGGTCGAGGCTGAGTGAGGGACAGATGGCCCAGCATTTAAGCTGGCAGGCCGCCTTATCAGAACTATCATTGAGTCTTGGGGTCCTAAAGACGGTTGATTCGATTTTACTTTGATATTCGCTAAGGGAAGGTGCGGTTTTGCTCATATAACTTATCGTACTTATCACATTATCAGGGCCAATCTGCTGGAGGCTTTGGGTGTAATTGGATAGGAAAGCATCCATTGCAAAGCTTGAGAGGGAAAAATCTTTTAATGGTTGAAGTATCACCTGTGGACTGCCGAGGTTAAGCCCCTGTCCATAGACGCTAAATAGGATCTGTGCATTTTTGAAACATGTTGCATTATCCTTACACGTTATGGGAGTGCCTGAGATTTTTATTTTTCCGTTTGAAAATAAGATCTCATCGCGGCAGGTGTATTCCTCTTTCAGCTTAAAGTCATAACCGTCATTGCGGCTCTTGTTATATGAGTCTATTGCACTAAGCAAGCCGTTGATATCCTCCGAAGAGGGGTAATAAACACTAAGATAATAAGAACGAAGGGCCATCGAGATGTCTGATGAGTTGGCAACAAGCTGGTTGTCCCTTAGCAAAAAATTTTCTGCGCCATTAATTGAAACGATGGAATAGAATGAACCGTTAAGGGTAAAATTTGAATAACTAACACTAGAATTTGTCTCACCATCATGCAGATAATCCGAAGCACTAAATGCAGATGATAGGGGAAACATTGCTAAGATTATCAGGAGGACAAAAATTATTTGGGAGCGCATCGGATAACTAAAGCAAGGGTGATTTAAAAATCTTTCTAGGGCCAGGGCTTCTTAGAAGAGAGTGGTAAGAAATTAAGAAATTATTGCTCGCGCTTGACCACATAATCTGCCAGGTTAAGTAGCGATTGTTTGTCAGTTGAATCCTCAAGCTTGGAGAGCGCTTTTTTTGCATCTTCAACATAAGAAATTGCAGCTTTTCGGGCATATTCTATTGTACCATATTTTTTGAGGATGTTTATTGCATCGGAAATATCAGATTGGTTTTTGGAGTGGCTTGCTAAGATCGAGGTAAGCTTCTCCTTATCTGGTTCAGTGCCGATTTGGAGGGCTTTTACGACCATGAGGGTCCTTTTGCCTTCTGAAATGTCGCCTCCAATTTCCTTTTTGTATTTTTCAAATGAGCCGGTTAAATTAAGGACATCATCATGGATTTGGAATGCCAGGCCCATAGAATAACCATATTTACGCATAAGGGAGCGGTTTTTTGACGAGCTTTGCAGTGCCCCGATTTCGCAGGAAAGGGACATTAGCGCAGCAGTCTTGCCTGATATCATTTCCAGGTAATCTTTTTCAGTGATATTGAATTTGCCTTCTTTGATCCAGGAAAGTTCTATCCCCTGGCCATCAACAACTTTCTTAAAAGAATCAGCGTAAAGTTTTTGGAGTTTTATCAGTTTTGCAGGGGAAAATTTTGGGCTTTTGGCATTGACCAGTTTTTTCCAGAGCAGGGTGTAAAGGGCATCACCGGAGTTTAGGGCAATCGGAATGCCCTGGGCAATATGAAGTGCCGGGATTCCACGGCGGAACTGCGAACCATCTTCAATATCATCATGGATGAGGGTAAAATTATGGAACAGTTCTATTATTGAGGCTAATTCCATCACCGAATCGTACGGGGTTCCAGTAGCTCCGGCAGAAAGCAATGAGAGTACAGGACGAATGCGCTTTCCACCACTCCGAAGGTAGGGTAGGAGAACTCCGTAAACGCGCGGGTCTTCGGAGGCTATATCATCTTCCATCATTTTTTCGATCTTTTCGATATGCGGTCTTATTTGCGGGTAAATGTCCATGATTAACACCAAGTTTAACGATCATTAATGAGTTGGTTTAATTACACCCTTTTGGAATAGCCACAGTGGCAGCGTATCCTAAGGCAGTTATTTTTGCTATCGTATATTGTAGTTATAGTAGTTCCTGGCAACCATACCAACAAGCATTTTTTACAGAAACTGTTTTTAAGTTCTTCTGGAAGATGTATTTTGTGTTTTTTTATAAGCTCAAATGCCATTTTAGCGTATCTCTTGGAGCGGGAATTGTTGCCCTGGCGGTACGATGAAAAAGCAGCCTTGATAAGCTTAGCCACTGAATCACTTACGCTGGATTTTATAATCTTTTTCCGGACAATATCCATGCTGGATGGTAACTATGGAAAACTTTATATACGATTACTTTATCAGTCCGATTTGGAGCAAGCAGGGCTATAATATCGTCAATACTTTGACGTACGCGATAATCGCGATAGTTGCGATTTATTTTATTTATCGCGGCCTCAAGAGCCGGGTAAAAGTGGATGATAATTTTGTAAAAAGCGTAATGGCCTTTGTGCTTTTTGGGTCTACCGTACGCGTTGTAACTGATGCAGTTGACAGTGGGATTTTCAAGCCAGTCAGCATATTTCACGAATTTGTACTAAAATCCGGGATTTGGAACTATGGCTATCTGACTGTGAGCCCGGGAATCTATATCGTAACTGCCGCCGTCATGCTCGTCTCGCTGGCGATCCTGTACAAATTCAAAAAAACCAATTTGCTCGGTTTTGTCGGCTTGGCGCTGTGGCTCCCGCACTTTCTGCTGCTCGTCCCGTTTATGGCATACTGGGCTTATGCAATCCCGATAATCCTGCTCGCAGCAATTCCTGCATATTTGGCATGGCTATATTTTAAGGACAAGATACTTGCGGCCATAGTTGGGGCGCACGCGCTTGATGGTGCAGCAACATTTTTTGTAATTGATATTTTCTCGAAGATAAGCGGCAAGCAGTATTTTGAGCAGCACGTTATCTCGGCAGGAATAGGGCAGATATTTGGCACGTTCTTTGTCTTTTATCTGGTTAAAGTCGGGATTTCTTTTGCCGCAGCATACTTACTTAAGAAAGAAAAGATGGATGAGCAGGACCGCAACTTTATTGCCCTTGCAATAATGATCATGGGCTTTGCCCCTGGAATAAGGGACATATTGAGGATGATGGTGGGAGCATAAGCGGGTTTCCGGTTTTCCAGTTTCGGGTTTTGGGCCATGATGTTTTGGGTTTCTGGTCTTGGGTTCTGGGTTTTGAGGTTTTGAGTGGCTGGTTTCGAGTTTTGGGGCTCTGGGTCTTGAAATTGTCACTGCTCGAGAGTTTTGAGCCGAATATTGCCGGTGAATTTGCCTGCAAGATATTGCCGAGGGTCATCCCCAAAGTCTAATTTTTTGCCCCTGAGCAAATCAATAAGCTCTGTATTACCCACCAGTTGGCCATTAGGTGCATATATACGACCAGCATCTATCTCGCGTTTTATGGCCTGCTTCCGCTCAGCTGCAGAAAGATCATTAAATGCCTTATTAGTTTCAAATATGACACTGCAACCGGTGATGTCGGATTTTACCAATACATAATATTTACTGGAGCCCCCATCTGCGCGGGTACGAAGTTGATCTTCAAGTGCTCCGGGATTGGACACATCAAGTTGCGGTTTTTCTGCGATGGCTTTTCCGGTTTTTTCAGCTCCTTTTTTACCGCTGGAAACTTCACCAGGCCCGCCAGCACGCAACTGACCGATACCTTTAACCGTTGCAGTTGTACCTGATCCTCGGGTTTTTAGCCCTCCTTCGGATTCTTTAACACTCAGACCCCCGACCCCTTCAAAGGCTCGGTCAGGAGCAGTATCAAAAACCAGAGGCCTAGGTGCCTTAAGTTGACGAAGAAACCCCATATTGGCAATTTCCCGAGCCATTCTTTCTTGCTCGGGAGTTCTAGGTTTAGGGGCTTTTTTTGCTGGTTTTTCTTCCTCTTCTTCAGGAGGCTTAGCCACCTTTTGGGCAGCAGGAGGTTGCCTAAGTTCTGGCGGCATCTTGATTACCTCAGTTGGTGGTTTAGTTGTAGGGGCATTTTGGGCTGCAGCTCTTGGGATCCTTGATGGTTCAGCTTCGGCACGCGCTGCTTTGGCCCGGGCTTCTTCCTCTTCTCTTTTTTGTTTAGTAACTAATTCGTCTCTTTGTCTTAGCATCCTGGAATATTCCGTTGTAGTTACGGTATATTTTTCCTCGCCGACTTGAAGTGTTACAAACCTTTTTTCATCTGAGGTAACTCTTGCAGAGCCGCCATTAACTGCGGCGCGGATCTTATCGAGCTCGGAAAAATCAGCAAGTTGTGCAGGCGGACTGCCAATAACTGAGCCAACAAAATCACGAGCCCGGTCAAAAATTGTCGGACCAGAAGGTTTTGGTGCTTCAACAGCCACGGCCGGCGGTGATGATGGAGGTTTTTCTTCTTCTTTTGGCCTTTTTACGGGTGCTGGAGCTGCAGGAGCAATCGCAACTGCCTCAGCAGCAGGTTTTGATTTTTTTTCGAGTGCTTGGATTCCTGCAAGATAAGTTTGCTGGTTAATAAGATCCATTCTCTTTAGTCTTCCAAGTTCAGCAAGCTGGAATTTTCCTCCGGTTACTGAGTCATTTAGGTGTGAAAGGACATCTTTTTCGGTTAAAGTTAATTGCGGATCGTCAATTGCATAACTACTGACAGGGCCAGCGGCAAGGTGAATTAATGTCTGGGCAGGAGGAAGCTCGCCCATTGAAAAGGCAAGTACTGCATCCGCAAGTTCTGCCCTTCTTCGTTCTTTGAGTTCGGTCCAGGCCTTGTTGCCTTCCACCCGAAGCGCATTGGCCAGCTCAGTAGCTTCTTGGTTGTGGCGTTTTTGAGCTTCTTTTTCAGCTTCTTTGTCCAGTTCTTCAGGAGATAAAACAGGAAATTGAATTTTTTGTCCTTTTGCATCTGTTTCTTTTAGTTCTCGTTTTTTCTCGGGGGAGAGAGTGGCAGTAACGACAAAACCTTCCTCAATTTTGAATATTTTTTTACCATCTTTATTCCTAGTTACGTAAGATTCACTATCTTCAGTTGAAAACACCCGCTCCGCACTTCTCGGGCCACTAGAAACTTTTCCTGGTGAAACCGCACGAAGTGGCCCAATCGTTTTTGGAGTTCCTTCGAGGGAACCCCTAATGGCGAGTTGATCTGATCCGGGAGGACTGATCCCTATCTTCTTATCATATTTGGCATCAGACTTTTCACCCCAATTCCCATCTGGTTTTCTAAACCCTAGCCAAGCCTGGGCATTTCGGACATTATCGATAAAATTTTGGTTAGCAACACCATCGGTCATTTTACGGGGCTGGTCGTGGCCAGCATGTGCCTCAAATACCTGATTTACCTTGAACTGGATGGCAGAGATTTGCTCACGGCTCATACCATCGTAAAAATCAGTTCTTTTTGTTTCTGCCGAAGTTTCTTTTGCAACCACATCTTCACCTTGAATAATCCTTGAGTACCTTCATTATAATATTTCTCCTAATCTTAAAAATGCTTAGGTTAGCGCAATAATCAATATCGGCCAATTCAATTTATACTAATTAATGCCAGAACCTGCTGGCTATGGCAAATACAAGGAGCACTGCACCGATAAAAATCAGCGGCAAGGTTATTTTGGCAACTGCGACAATCGAATTTATTGTTGAAACGACTTCTATTGACTGCTTGGCGCCAATAACATCGATATCGATCCAGAGCTTATCGGAAAAGAATTCTGCTTCCTGCATATCAGCAAGGGCTTTTGAGAACCCGTCTTTTATCTTACCAAGTATCTCATCTTCGGCCTTTAATGGGTTGAGCACTCCGCGCACGACATTGGTCTGATGGGTATCGGTAGTGAAGATCCCAACTTCGATTCCTGATCCGGCCCTAGTTTCCATTCCAGAGCCCATTCCAGTTTCCATTCCATTTTCGATTCCAGTTTCGCCGGCTTTGGGATTTTTGCCAATTCCCTTTGCCTGATTTTTGATCTCCTTTTCCAAAGATTCCTTGAACTGGGGAGTAATTCCATTGCAGTCAATTACAACCATCACATACATGGGCTCGGTAGAAAAAACCGCAATCTTTATCCCTGCACCGCCAATAGAACCCAGCGCCCCTGGATCGACAAATGATGCGCCAATTTTTAGCTGGGCAAACTTTGATTTTTTCTTATTGGAATTTGCTAATGAGTCAGTAGTTGCACTAAGGTAATTGTACCCGACTACGCTGCCGGGCTCAAAGCTGGTTATTTCGCCGGTCTCGGAATTGTGCTGATCAACAACCATCGCGCGCTTGACAAATTTTTCAGCCTCGTTGATTATCGAAAGGCCAACCCCGAAATTAATATCTTCAGTGAGATTTGGCGCGCGGCTTAGGCTTACCAGGGCGCTGTCGTTTATCAGAAGGGTCTGGCTCATGCATTCCTCGTATTTTCCCAAACACAGCGCGGCTTTGGCCTTTGCATAATCTGCTTTTTTGAGCATCCGGTCGATGGCAGAAGTTATCTTGGAAAGCTCTGAAGATGAGACCGGGTTAAGGTCGTGCGTCACAGTACCATGAAAAACGAAGGTTTTGGACTTGTATTTATTATCCACTTCCCGTGCAATTAATGAGGAAAATTCGCTGCCGCCAAGGTTTCCAAAAGGCCCAAAATGGACATAGGGAGTAATAAAAAAGACCGAGTCCTTTTTCCTTTTGAACCCCATTATCGAGACAATGGTTTTAGCCCTCTCACCAACCTGCACAAATGCCTTTTCCATGTCCTTATTATGGTACAGCCATTGCGCCGAAAGGTAGGAAATCGCATCGGTACTTTTTAGCCCGAGGTTCTTTTTCATCGGCGCATTGATTATGAAGAAAAATAATACAAGAGCACCAAGCAGGATAAGGGATGAGAAATAAAATTTTGCCGCAATGGCCAGAAAGGGGCCGGCAGGGGCGTAAATCGCGCTGCTCCCCACCAGGAAAACAAGGTAAAAAAGGAGCTGAATTATTGCAAAAAGGATCGAGCGGTATTTTAGGACAAAAACAAACCGGGCAATAACATACCATAAAACGAAAACCAGTGCAGAGCCTATCAGTAGGACAATTTGGGCCAAAAACGGATCGCTGCCAACAAGAAGCAAAGTCAGTGCGTATGCGATTGCATATACGAGCTCGCCTCCTAATGCAGTAGCTGCAATACGCCGATAGGGCATGCTGCCAACCATTAATTTAATTATCAAAGATGACAAAATTGCCGGAAGGAAGAGCAAAACCAGCGCGTCAGTTATTTCCTTTATCGGCGCCTTGAAGGTGAGGTTTTTTTCCAGATCGAAAATTAAGCCAAAAACGACGGCTATTAGCAGCATTACAGCTACGATGTATTGCCAGGTCGGGAGACTGATAAAATACGAAGTAAGATTAACTGCCTTGTTTATGTTGCTGGTCATCGGTTTTAATATCGTTCTGCATGATTTAAATTATTGATGGCAAGTACAAAAAGTTTAAGCAGCGCATTATTGTGCCCAAAGTGCGGGCGAAGCGAGGAAGTAGTGGAATTCCTTGACGCTTTCTGTGTGGACTGCTATCCGTATAAGATCGAAACGCCGCTAAAGATTGATTTTGAGCAGTGCAAAAGGTGCGAGCGGATTTTTTTGCAGGGAAAATGGATGCCATATAACGAATCAAAAATCAAAAAATATATCCTCACCAAGTGCGATGGGGAATATAGCCATGCAGAATATAATTTTGAAAAAAAGGCCATGAACTTTACAATAACCAAAGGAAGGGAAGCAAAATTGATCGAGCGGCCCATTCCCCTTGACCTGAGGCCAACGATATGCCCGGAATGCTCAAGGATGAGCGGTGGATATTATGAGGGGATTATTCAACTGCGGGGCAACGCGAGAAAAATCGAAAAACTATCAGAACTACTTATAGAAAAATTAAGTAAGCGGACATTTATCGCCAAAAGCGAGGAAAAGGAAGAAGGACTAGATATTTACGTTGGAAAATCCCGGGCAGTAGTTGAAGTTATGGTAATGCTAAAGGAAAAAACATTCATAACAAAAAAACTGATCGGCCGAAGCCAGGGAAAAAGGTTGTATAGGACGACGTTCTTACTTAGGCTCTGAATCAGAAAGTGAATTTCCTGCACTTCCGGAACTTCCTGGACTTTTTAAACTGAATATCCTTGATTTCATAATGCTTTCCTTGCCTTCTGCCTGCGCGGCATCTTTTGAAACAATGATCCCTTTTTCTTCCAGCAAGTCAAGATAATTCCTTATCTGCCTTTTTGACTTTGGGATTTTTGCAATGAATTTGCCATAAAGTTCCGAGGATTCAAGCCCTTTTTCAGATTTATTCAGCAGCCCCACGATAAGCTGCTCTTCCTTGCTGAGGCTGGTTTTTAGCTCGGGTTTTATTGAAGCGGAGGCGCTTTCGGCCAAAACATCCTCAAGGTCCTGGATCATGATTGTTTTCTTTTCCGATCCATCAGCATGCTTTGCTGCCTTCCACAATAGTTCAATGGCACGGCGGGCAGAACCACCTTCAGTTGAATTGGCAATTTTCAGCAAGAGCTTATCGTCATAGCTCCCGGGAACAAGAGCGGCTTCTGCCCTAAGTTTTATTATTGAAAAAAGTTCCTCAGCCGAATAGGATCTGAATTCAAGCTCAGAAAACCGCAACGAGCTTCTGATGCGAAAGTCCAGTTGCGCAAGATAATTTTTGTTGTTGGCTACTGCCAAAATGGCAAATATGATTTTCGAATCATTGGACCTTGAATCGTTGGATCCTGAATCGTTAGACCGTGAAATCGAATACAATACCTCCTGGTGCTCAAGCCCATCCACATCATCGAGCACAATAATTACCGGCCGGTTGTAGTTGCGCATATAGCTTAGGATCTTATCAAAAATCTCATCAGCCGCAAGGCCCCGCCGGGGGAGGGGAAGCTTCATTTCATCGATTATACGGTTATAGATGCCAAGCTGGGTTGGGGTTTGCCAGCAATTAACAAATACAATGAGCAGGTTTGTTGAAGAATCTGAGAGTTGCTTTAGGATATATTTGATCGAGGTTGTTTTCCCTACGCCAGCAGGGCCATGAATAAAAAGATTTATTGCAGGGCTTTTTTTTACAAGTGGCCTGAGGGCATCTGCCATAGCCTGGAGTTGCCGCTCGCGATGAAGAATTTCGTCCGGAAGATAATCAGGGAGAAGGAACTCCTCTTTTTGGATTATCGAATCCCGAAAAATGCCTTCGTCGAAATAATTCCGCATAAATGAGAGTATTTATGGTTATATTTAAATTCACAATTGTCTCGAATTGGGCCGGTGTTAGATTTGGGCAAAGGAATAAATGGGTAGTGGATAGATAAATCAGGTAGTTATGCCACCACAAGTAATTATTGAGCCGTTTGCACTAAAAGACCTAATTCCACAGCTTAAAGCTGACGCATTATTTGCAAGAATTTCGCCGCAATACAAGCCAATTACTGATCAGATGTTTGCACAATTTCAGAAAAACGGTGCAAACGATATCCAGAAATTGGGATTGTATAAAACTATCCAATTTGTAATTGGATCACTTCAGACGACTGGCGAAATCCACTTAGCTCTGCAATTACTAAATACGATAATACAAAAACCCGAATTTAAGGTCAAGGCATGGCCAATTGAGCATAAAAAAGCCACTGTGCCGTCATGGGCAAATGAGATAGCAGAAATCGTAAAAAATAGAACAATATATAACAAAACTTCTGAGTTTGACAAAGTAGTATTGAGAATGGTAAAAATAAGATCAGCCCCAGGAGATTTGGAAGCACTACGGATAGCAGTTAGCGGGCTTACGGATTTGTATGAAAAGAAATCCGATGAATGGTCCACAGAGTTGGTCTGGGGGAGTTTCAGAAGGGTGTGGGAGAATCAGTCCTTTGATCCAAAAATGGTGGACGAGAATTTCGCGACTAAGTTAGTAAGTACAACTAATGCAATAAATACAGTACCAGGTTGGCAAAAAATGAAAGAACCATTTTTTGATTTTTTAGAAAAAGTTCCTTTTAGAGTCGAGATTCTTACGGTGGTGGAGAGGGTTTTGTGGGATACACTTTGGAACAAGTTGAGTAAACCAGGTTGGGAGCCGCCTAAATGGCACCAACCAGATATCGCATTAAAAAATCTGGCTAATTTACTTTCAACACCAGGATTTAAGTTTGAATTCTTAGGTTTCATATCTAATGGAAACTTTAAAAACAATGAATTGCCGGATATTCTTTGCTTGTTGGATTCAATAAGAGAGCATCACCCCGAAATGTTAAGTCAAAAAACAGTAAGTTATGTGGTAGCTCTTAGTAAAAATTTAGCTCAACGAGCAAATACTTATCCTTCTGATAGTAGATTAATGGCTCGCGCATCTATTTTTGATGACTTGGCAAGCATCTTTGATGAACCGGGCTTCAGCAAGGATGGTTTTCTTTTTTTGGATAAAATTAGTGGTGCAGTTAATCTATTAAGTGCTTTGAACGCGTTTACTTATTTCTTAAAATCAGAATCGGATGCTAAAAATTTCTTAAAAATATATGAAAAAGGGGAAGAACTTGCAAAGAAGCTAAAACTGAATGAGCTGGATCCGGAAACATGTTTGAATTTAGGTTATGGGATCAATGCAATAGGAGAGAGGAAAGTAGTTGCGTTGCATAAAAACAATGGAATTGAGTACTTCCTAAGATACACAAAAGCCATGCTAGAGGCATCTGAAATACTAGAGAAAGGAAAAATGAAACAGGATGTAAAAAAAGGAAAGCCAGTTCAAATTCTTTCAGCTGCAACAGAAGATTACAATGGCAGTTTCTACGAAGATAAAGACAAGTTGGATGCATTAAAATTTTCTGATTTGGTCATTATGGAAAGCAGAACCAAGAAAGAGTTATATGAAAAAATAGAATTATTTAATGAAGAAAGTGGAAAAAAGATAAGTGGAATATCTTTCCTAGCACATGGGACAGAAGACTCGATGGTATTAAGTGTGACTTCAGAGTTAGTTCTCGGGGACAAAGAAGATTTGGTAAAATTACGAGACGCTTTTATCGACAAACCCACAGTAGTTCTTATATCTTGTTCTACAGGAAAACATATTGGATCAATAGGAGGTATGTTTGCAGATGCTTGGAACGCAAAAGTATTTGCACCAGAAGAGGATGCTGCTCTAGAAGCACTAGAATTAGAAAATGAACGAATAGTTAAGGTAAGGTATGTTGGCATGAAAGATGATGATAAGGTTCAAACAAGAGAGTATAACGAAAAAAAATGAGATTCATTCTTAGAACTATTTGCTAGGTTACTTCCTGGCAGTAGATAAAATTCCCTTAGGATGCGTTTATAATTTTAAATAACTAAACCTAACAATGGAGAAAGAAAAAAGAATTATAGAAATCGATATTGCTCGTGGCATTGCAATAGTACTTATGATAATTTATCATTTTATTTTTGATTTAAACTATTTTGGGATCGTACAGGTTAATTTACAGAATATTTTTCTTGTGGTTTTTCAGAGAATAATTGGCGTTTCTTTCCTAACAATTGTAGGAATATCTATGACTATAAGCGAAAACAGAAACAAGGAAGGCTACACCCATCATCTGAAAAGAGGTTTGCTTCTTGGCGGAGTTGCGCTGCTCATAACCGCAGTGACATGGATTTATCCGCATGATGGATTCATAAAATTCGGCATAATCCACCTGATAGCGCTAAGCACAATAATCGCCCCGTTCTTTTTCAAATTCGGAAAATGGAACGTTTTGTTTGGATTGGTCCTTGTTGGTTTGGGACTGATCACTTCGGGGATTTATGTAAGTACGCCCTATCTTTTTTGGCTGGGTTTGACCAGCCCGGATTATACCGCACTTGACCATTACCCTTTGCTTCCCTGGTTCGGGATTGTCTTGATCGGGATTTATCTGGGCCAGGAGATCAGAAGACGGGAAATTTTCAAAAAAAGCACAAGGACAAATTTTAGCAAAAATTTGTCTGCATTGGAATTTGCAAATTCCAATATAATAAAAAATAGGATGCTCGAGACATTTGGTAAAAACTCACTCGCGATTTATTTGGTCCACCAGCTAATACTCGTGGGAATTGTCCTCATTTATTTGAATTTAGTTGCCACCTAAAGCAATGGCGGCAGGTCGCGCCATGCGACGGGCAGGAGCAGGATAAATTGGCCGGGGAGGAAGATTTGGGACTTCTCTTGCAGCAGGTAAATCTAAAGTTCTTTGGGCAGTTTCGCGTACTTGAAGGCAGGGATCTTTTGCTGCCACATCTCTGAGTAGAGGCATTACAAAGGAAAGGTCAACCGGACGATTGAAACTCGCCCGAATACCATTAATACATATGTTCCTAACCTGCTCATCAGCCTCGACTAGCGAAGTAGGATCATCGGTTTTAGTCTTTAATCGATCGGCCATTGCATTAACTATCAGTGTAGTAGTGCCAGAATCCAAAGGACCGGAAAGGAGTTTTTGTAAGTCTGCTGCTGCAGCCCTCCGAAGATTAAGAAGGATATCCCTACCAGAAGGATTAAGATCACTGCGGTTTAAACGGTCAATAATCTCAAGTATGGGGGATTCTAAAACGTTATGGGCAGCCTTAATTACAATGAGTGATGGGTCATGTTCTGCAAGGTATTTTAATGCAGATTCAAAGGGCATTAAATCAGCCCTGGAGTTACTGCCACAGTCAATACCAAAAACACAATTTGCCCGGACAACTTCATCAGGTTCAACGGATATATCCAACCGTTCTGCCATCGCATCCACAATAGCCTGATAGGTCTCTGGTTTTAGACGAATTTCCATTGAAACTAGGACCACCTGCAGTTCAGCAACAGCATCCCTTCGCAGTTGGGCATCCTGGTCAGTTAAACGAGCGAGCAACTTGGCCAAATCAGACATATGAACACCTGCGGTGATGAGCTCTCCGTATTTAGCCCCAGCGGCCTCTCGAACAGTCACATCTTCAGCATGTAAAAGTGCCCTAACAAAAGCCAGATCAGGCAGGATTTCGTATATTTTGGGTCTCATAGTTTCAACTCGGGTAATTAATTTTTAGGATAACTAATCATATTGGAGCAGAACATGTATATAAACCTATCGTTTAACTTTTTACCACAGAATCAATTAACAAAAATAGGCATTCCTTTAAAAAGCTTCTCTGGGTCAGCAGAGGTGCGACCAAAATGCTGCTTTTCCCAAGGCAGCGGAGATGAAACCCATGAGTGAGTTTTTGAGAGGATGTCCTGAATGCTCCATGAGCTACGGAATGAATTCGCCTCTATTTAAAAAAGAGGAAAAATTCGAATGCAGCGCAAACCCGCAGCATAAGTTCAAGCAGGGCACAGATGGATTCCTGACTTCTTCAGTATAGAGAAAGAGGAAAAAGGAAACAAAAGAAAAAATTAATTTTTGTTTTCGTATTGTAATTTTGCGAAAATTTGTCCTTATATGGAATTTGCAAATTTTTCATGATACTCTTGATCCCCTAGTATTGCCCCTTCTTTTGAGTCACAATGTACCTCGCTTAAGTTACCAGGCTTCTGCAGTAAATGGTGTAAAGGGTATAATCGCCTTCAGTTGCCTTAACCGAGGTTCGCTTGGACACCACACAACCATCAAGGTTCTGAAGTTCAGGAAGGTAGGTGGTTGAGAAAGTACCATAATTGTCAAGGGAAGATGAAGTATCATTCATAAGTGCCAACCCGTAAATACCGATTTTATTTGGATTTGTTGCGGATTTGAATTCATAAAATTCAAAGGTCTGGAGGCTCGGTATGTATGCGCCATTGAATTTAACTGCCTGGAATTGGCCTAATTTGATATCTTTTGACCCGAAACTATCATTCACTGTTGCATCCCAACGATAATCAAATTCAGTATAGCTTCCTGGATTTTCAACATAAAAATCGGTCCGAATCTGTTTTATAGTATCATTGAAAGTTTGTGAAATCGGCTTTTTAGGCTGAGGAGGTGGAGGGGGCGGAGCCACAGTCACGTTTGTTTTTGAACTCTCGTTAACAGTCACATTGACTACTGGGGCAGGAGGCGAAACCTTCTGGGTCTGGTTATCTGAGGATTTTTCACATTCAAACTTGCAGGCACAATCAGGATAATTGCCTGAAATGGACCATGAACCGGTGCAAGCTGGCGCAGGAAGAGAGGTACAATAATCATAGCAGGTTAATGTTTCCGTTTTTGGCTTTGTTGGAGATGTACATCCTGCGATAAGCAATAATCCAGCCAAAAAGGCAAATGATATAAACCGGCTAAATCCCATTTTATTTATACTAGTCATACTCTAATACAGTAAGAAGAATATTTTAAAATATGAGCTGGGTAGTTGATTTTAACAGACCAGTATCAACATTTGAGAATCAGGTGAAAATCTTATGCCAGCATGTCCGAACTGCCACACATACAAGGGGCTTTGGTCTCCGTTATCGGAGAGTAATGAGCACGTATTTTCGTGCAAAATAGACCTAACCCACAAATTTAAACGGGATAAGGACGGAAACTTCCATTCGTTCTGATTTACCTCTTAGTTTGATTTATATCTTATTTTCTCTTTTTAGGTTTTGGTTTCGTTAAAAAGTAAAAAGCAATTGCAGCTAAAAATAATGCAGTTGCCAAAAATAGAATGCCCCCTATTCCAAGTGCTGCCAAATAAACTGGGGAGATTGATTGGGGTTGATTGAACCTGCTTCTAGTAGTGTTTGTACTGTTTGTAATATTGAAAGGGCTCGCGGGAGTTAAATTTATTGGAGGTTTTGCCTGAGCTTGCGGGGGGTTAGGATAATCGGGCCGTACAAAATAGAAAAAATCCGTTCCTTCCTGTTTAAAGCCAAGCGCGCTAAGCCTTTTGCTAAATGTTTGGAGCTGGCCGGGAGCAGCAGTTACGCCTGGATTAACGGTTATTTGGTAGCCTTCGGGAACGGTGCGGGCGATCAGTACTTGCGCTTCATATTGCCGGTTTATAGCATCTACAAAATGGCCGGCCTGCTGGACATCTTGAGGAACCGATGGAGTTGGGATGGATGTTTGTGCGGTTACGGTAGTTATGAAAATTGCTAGCAGTAGCAAAAAGGGCAATTGGGATGATCGCATGAGGTTTGCTAAATCAGGCTAATTTTATATGTTTTTTGATATCATGTAGAAAGACGAGCACGCTCGATCTCGGCAGATATAACTTGATCAACATATTCTCCTGCGGACCTCATAATTGCGCGCGTAATTGTTTCAATATCCGTTCTCATTGCAAACGGAGGCTTGGAAAGAAGAGCTTCTCGTAAAACATCCAAATCATTAGCAAAATCAGTTTTTGTTATGCCAATACCATCCAAAAATAATCCTAATGGGGGGCATACAGTAGAAGAAGCGAGTATTGATTCATTTGCCCCGTATTTTCGGGCAGGTAGATGTTGTTCAGACGGAGCAGGTATGCAGGCCAGACTAAATCGCATACGTAGAAGAAGATCATAGGTACCTTTTCGAGCTTCTTCCAAAACACGAGCCTTTTGAGCGCGATGCCCACTAAGAATATGGAATAATTCGTGGATCCGGGATCTTTTTACAGACAACAGAAGATCAGCATTTTCTAAAAAGGAAATAATGGAGAATACACCCGCTCCTACATGTGATGGGCCAGAAGGAATTCTGGTTTTTGCCTCTGCAGCTATTGCTTCAAATCGCTCAAAGGCCCTTGTGAATCTCTCTTTTTGCCCGTTTCGGAATAAAGGGGCCAATGCATTTGGAAAGGTTGCAAGCGCATCTGCGCGGAAAGTTCTTTGGTTCATAAATTCATCCCGAATAATCAATCATCAATCCCGAATACAATCTAAACAGTTAGATACTAATTTACAATAAATAGTAACTTTTAAGAAGTTAATGAAAAATTTGCAGCAAATTTTTCAGCATTGGAAATCCGATAGGATTTACGATACAAGCACAAAATTTCATAAATTTTGTGCGAATTGGCGTGGAGCAAAGCTCCGCGACAGTCAAAAAGCTTTTCAGCTTTTTGCCATGGAATCATGCAAATTCCAATACGACAAAAAAAGAAATAGCCCCCGGCGAGATTTCCAGAGTTTTGCGTTTTCTGTTTCGGGTTATGAAAAATGCTAAACCGAAAACTCATGACACAAAACTCAATCGAACTCGCGACCTCGTCCTTACCAAGGACGCGCGCTACCGTTGCGTAAACTTTTAGCATGCCAAGAAACGCGAAAGCGTTTCTTGACTGCCATTGTTGCATTGCAACAATAGCAAGTTAATTTTGATCAAACTTTTTACTAAAAAGTTTCCTGCGCTACAGGGGCGTATTAGATTAGCTTTTTATTATCCCTGTTTTTATATCTATCTTCGGGATTTTTATGGACGAGATTATACTAAGCGGGACATTTAAGGATTTTAGGGCAGGAATGCGTTTTGACCTTGAAGGCAAAAATGAGCAGGATGTCGCATCAGCACTCATGCAGGTGAGTAATGCAGTAGAAGAGCAGGCGTTCAAATTTTCAGGTATCGATACAAAAAGGGTAAATGATTTTGCAAAAATTTCTGGTAAAGGAATATCTTCGGTTGCAAAATTTTTCGAAGCAAACTCGCCCGGAACAATAAAAGCTGCGCTCGAAGGGGCAGTGCCTAAAAAAGAACTTGGCGTTGTAGCAGAGTCCTATCTTATCAGTCAGCTGCTAAAAAAAGCAGACGTTAAACTCATGCCCGAAGCAACAAGCGACATATTGCCCGGCAAAGAAGAGGAAGATAAGGAACAAATTGCATTTATTGGAAGCTATAAGGGCTGGATTTCGGTTAAGAAACTGAGTACAAATAAGGCGCAGGATTATGAAATTTCAGGAATACTAAGCGGAATTAACCACACTGCAGTAAACAAGTATTTTGATTTTGCAAAAATCAGCAAAGACGAAAGCGTTGCGGATGCAGTAACAAAAGGGAAGCGAAAATCGTACATTAATCTGGCTGCTGCCTTAAATGAGGCAAATGGAAAATTAACCGGTGCAAAGGAAGATTCTTTCATAATCCTAAAAATATTTGAAAAATTATCTTTCTTTCCATACCCATCTCCTGGAATGTTAACCAGCGCCTATCCGGATATCAAACCACCTAAGGTAAAGGGCAGGAAACCAAAAGGTTAGAGAAGTTATTTATGAGCAATGAGCATATGAGCACTGGAATTGGTTATGGGAAAATAATCCTCTTTGGCGAGCATTTTGTTGTTCATGGGCTGCCGGCAATAGCGCTAGGCTTATCAAATAAGGCAGTTGTTGAAATAAAAAAATCCAAAGAAGTAAGATATACTACAACAGCAGTGGGAACAATTCCGGAACTTACAACCAGCGCAATCACGCTGCTTATGAAAGCAATGAAAATTAAGGATAATTTTCATGTTCATCTTAGCGGGGATCTTCCTACAGTGGGAGGGCTTGGATCAAGTGCTGCATTTTGCGTTGCCCTTGCTAGGGCATTTGATAAAGAATACAAGATGAATCTGAATGATGATGAAATCAACAAATATGCATATGAGGGAGAAAAAGCATTTCATGGAAACCCGAGCGGGGTGGATAATACGGTTGCAACCTATGGAGGGGCGATAAAATTCACCAAAGGAAAAGATTTTGAAAAGATAAGAATTGGATGCCCCATGCATTTTGTAGTCGGAATGAGCGGAATTTCCTCGCCAACAGTAAAGATGGTTGGGCAGGTGAAGCTGTTTAAAGAAAATGAGCCGGAGGAATTTTCAGACCTCTGCGATGAAGCTCTTGACATATTAAAAAAAGGCGAAGAGGCAGTTGCTGGCGGAAACTTAAAATTAATTGGAGAACTTATGAATGAAAATCAAGAATTGCTTAAGGCAATAGGGGTTTCAATTGAAAAAAACGAGCAGATCATAAAAATAGCCCTTGAAAATGGAGCACTTGGCGCCAAAGTAACAGGTGGAGGAGGAGGAGGATGCTGCCTCATACTTGCCAGAGAGGAAAAACACGCCAGGGAAATAATGGATAAATTAAATAAGAATAAATTCGGCTCTTTCACTACAGTAGTTCAATCCACTAGCTAAAGGAAAGCCTGCCCAAGCGCAGGATGATAGGTATAAGTCAAAAGCACATTATATCCGAAAGAAAGGAGATCATCTGGCCGAGAATCGGCAAATGCAACAACTTCGCCATTGCCATCACGAACATAGCGGGCACCGTTGGTTATATGCAGGCTCATTGTCGGATCATATGGTCTCCTTCCGGTAAGAACGCACATATCCTCCATGGTCATTGCTCTTCCGAAATGGTCTTCAAACCGAGGAGCTTCAAAAACTACAAAAGTTTCAAATGCATGAGGATAGGTAAAATCAACAAGTGGCGAGTCGTGCTCAAGTTGCTGATAAAGAGCAAATGTATCTTCATCAATAACAGGTATTTGGCCTCTAAATGGAATTACTTGTCTATGGCCTTGGCCATTAAGCGCTTCGATATTTCGTTTATGATCATCATAAGAAAGTGGTTTATTTGACTTTAGAATCGGACGGGTCATATTAAGATAAGATTCTAAAGATAGGTGCGGATTCAATGCTCTTACTCTTCCATAACCTCTTGGTGCGCTATAAGGAACTGCTAATGCGCCAGCTCTTTCTGCAAAATCAATTGCGTGGTTAAGGGTTTCGACAGCATAGTTAGATTTTTGATATGCTGGATCAACTACTATGGACATACATAAAGCAAGAGCAAGCTGATTAGGTTGGAATTTTCTCTTTTGTACTTCGGATAGTGAAACATGAGTATGGAAAGTTCTACTCCCACTAATTCTTTCATAGCCTTCAAGTGCGCTAAAGCCGAGAAAAGAATGTGGATCAAAGAGCGTAAGCATAATATTGATCATAGAAATAGGAAGTGGAACTGAAGCTATTGTTCCGACTATTTGGCCATCTGGAAAATGCCCTATCTGCGCCTTAAGTTTTTCTTGCGGCAAAGGAATTCCCCAAGCTTTCTCATAAATAGTAGCTAAATGATGAAGTTCTGGAGGGTCGATTTGGGCTCTTCGAAATGTCTGAGATAGTGCGACAAGTTTTGGAGCGCTTGTGCTTGCAGTAGGTAATACCAAACTCCCAACCATAATTCACCTTAATGTGCTATTATGGATAGGCTATTAAAATATTTCGCAAATTATTTCCTAAATTTTAGCTTTTGACACCGAATGCACATTCTTTGCATGGTTCTTTTACTCCAACCCGATAGCAGAGCTGATTGAGCGGACAAATATCGCATTTGGGTTTTATTGGACTACAAATTGTCTGGCCAAAAGCAACAAAAGATCGGTTAAACATTCGCAAATATTTTGATGGAATGATTTTGGTTAGTTCTTTCTCAGTATCTTCTGGTTTTTTTGTCTTAACTAGTCCAAGACGATTACTGATCCGGTGGACATGAACATCCACTCCCAAAGCGGCTTTGCCAAAAGCGCGCGAAAGAATTATGTTTGCAGTTTTTCGTCCGATTCCAGGCAATTGGAGAAGACCATCCAAACTATCAGGAACCCGATCCCCGTTGGCTACTAGCATTTCGCAAATTTTTAACAAATTTTTGGTTTTTACCCGATAAAAACCAACACCATAAAGCAGTTTTTCGAGTTTTAGCGAACCCAAAGAGCGGATTTCTCTTGGGGTTTTGGCGATTGCGAAAACTTTTTCCACTGCTCTTATTGTCTTTTCGTCCCTTGTTCTTGCTGAAAGCATAGTAAAAACCAGAATCTTAAATGGGTTTCCTTCGGTGGCGGATTCAGCACGAAAAACAGCAGCATCGCGCTTGGCTGCTTCAGTGTGCATTTGTTGAATAACCCATCCGAGCCGCCCGAGAAGTTTTTTATTCCGCATGAATAACTATAAAAAACTGTAATGTTTTAATCCAGTCTATGAAAACCACAGCAGCGGCAAATGCAAATATTGCAGTCATCAAGTATTGGGGAAGGAGAAATGAGGAACTGATACTTCCAAATAACAATTCGATTTCTTTTACAATGGATAGCCAGCTGGAAACATTGACTACGGTTGAATTTTCAGAAAAGCTGAAAAGGGACGAACTGGATATCGACGGAAAAACAGCTACTGAAAAGGAACTGAAAAGGGCAAGCAAATTCTTGGATGTAGTCAGGAAAATGGCCGGCAAAAAGATGTTTGCCAAGATAGATTCTATAAATACTTTCCCCAAAGCCGCGGGCTTGGCCTCTTCAGCATCGAGTTTTGCAGCAATGGCAGCTGCTGCAAGCAAGGCAATTGGAATTCGGCTAAATGAAAAAGAGCTATCTGCACTTGCAAGAAGAGGAAGCGGCTCTGCTTCAAGGTCTATTTATGGTGGAGCAGTGGAATGGCTTGCTGGAGTTAAGGATGATGGCAGTGACTGTTACGCCGTTCCCTTAGCATCGTATGAAAAGTGGAAAGACCTCAGGAACGTAATTGCAATTACCAATTCGCATGAAAAGAAAGTAAGTTCAACCGACGGAATGAAAATAACGACCAGGACATCACCGCTTTATCCGGCAAGGCTAAGCTCGGTTGAAAAACGGCTTGCAGTTGTTCGGGAAGCAATAAAGGAAAACGATTTTGAGATGATGGCACCAGCAATAATGCAGGAGAGCAATAACATGCATGCTGTGATGTTAGATAGCACGCCACCAGTCATTTATCTGAATAGCACTTCATTCAAGATTATTGAGAAAGTAATTGAACTAAATGATTCTTATGGAAGGCCGGTTGCAGCATATACTTTTGATGCCGGACCAAATGCCCACATTTACACTACTAAAAAATACGAAAAAGAAGTTAGCGAGATATTAGAGCACATGAACGGGATAGAGAAAATAATGGTTTGTAAGGTTGGGGAAGGAGTCAGGTATTTGGAGAAACACTTGTTCTGATTTGATCTGATTGCTTGTGGAATTAATTGAAGAAAATAACTGAATGAAACAATACAAGTTTACTTTTATATACATTTGTGTTTAAATAGTAAAAAATGAGAGGAAAGCGAAGGCACATTGTAAGAGTTGACCCTAATTCAGTTATGCAAAGGGGCGGGTTTCATGGCCAGGAATCACCGGAGGCTCTTGCTGCCAGATATACGGAACATCGCAAAGGAATAATTGAAGAAGTAGCAAGAGACGAATTTCATATTCCAGAAAAAGAACTGCATGCTTTTCTTGAAGCAATGGATCATCAGTTGAGGAGTTTTACCATAATCATGGACCGTTTGGGTAATAGCGAGAGAAATCAGGTAAAGGCCCTTGAAGAAATTAAAGATGAGTATAAAAAAATCAGGGCAGAATTTAGATATCTTGCTAATCCAAATATAGTGCAGGCCATTGAAAGGGTACCAGAATTTAGAGAAAAATTAAAGGGGCAGGAAGCCCAAATAGCCATGGTAGAGCAGCAAATGACCCGCATTGCCAACATAAGTTTGGGATCAACTGCAGGTTGCGTAGATCCAATAATAGTCCGAAGTGAAATAGAATTCCTTCTAAGGCCGGAAAACCGGGATGGGCTGCGCGCACATGAGTTTGACTCCATTACCAAGTGGCTCAACATAGTTGGAGCATATCGTGAAGAAGCAGTAGTCGCTGATTTCGACCGGTTCATAGCAAAATTTTCAGAATGTGCAGAACATTTTAGCGCTCTGGCACGAAAAGAACGAGGAGGGCTTCCTGCGGCCCAGCTCAACTGCTTCAAATCAATGTGCTATGTTATGATTGCAAAAAATGTGGGGCACCGATTTTCACTATATGAAAGAGACCGCACAGCAGACACGACACGGTTAGCGGTCTGGGCTTTTGAATGTCCGTACATGCTGATTTTAGGAGATGCGACAGTAGAAAAACTATTTGAAATTGCAAAGTCAGTAAAAAGTGAAAGGGTTGCCAAAGAAATAACAGAAAACCCGCAATGGATAAACCCGAAAGACAATTTTGCAGCGCTAGTTAGCCTCTTAGATGAATTAAAAACAAGCAGCAGAAGTTTTGCGTTATTTGAAGTTATAAGGACCCGCTCTAGCAGGACTGCTGCAAAACTTGTCAGAAAACTCAAGGCCCGGCCGCAGTTCGAAGAGCTTGCAAGTTTGGTGGACAGGCCGGAGAAAGGAATTGCCAGAAATACCAATTTCAAGTCAACCCGATTGGCAAGTTACATTCTCGATATAGCAGATGAAGTGGTAGGAACAAACGGAAAGACGTTTCAGGATATCCTGGAGGCGTTCTTGGCAGGGAGAAGACCGGATGAAAGGCAGAATGTAGCGGGCAATGTCATACGTTACTCAGAAGACATTTACCTATCCGGGGTTTGGGAGGAATTGGCAACATTAGGAAATGGCACGGGTGAGGATAGAAAAATTTCAAATGAGGCAGTTAGAAGAATTAAAAAAGGGGAACTTGAAGAAGCAAGGGAAGTCATAAGAGAGCACAAGGTAGCGATTGAAGAAGAGCAAACTGCAGATCTTGTTGAAAGGCTACGAAAGCGTTTTGATGATGCTAGCCCGATGCAGATAGATCATTTCCGAACGATTTGTGCACGGTTAGAATCTCTCGGAATAGAAAGCCGAGCATTTTTAACGCTCAGAAAAAGAGGCCTTGAAATAATGGATGGGGTTGCAGTAGAAGCAAGTGCTCTTGACGATCCGATAATTCGTGCCATATTTACATCTTATGAAAACCGGAATCTCTTTGCAAAGGCAGTGGAATTTAACGGAGAACATATTGCCGATCGGTTAAATGAGATTGCAAGGGACTACCTGCCAGAAGACCTTGAGCGCTCGGTGGGTTTTGAGCTTCAAACTCATCTTGATGAAGTAACTGAATTTAAGGGAAGAACATTCAACCGGATTGTCTTAATTGCCGGTGAAGAAACAGGATCGACATTAGAAGAAAGGCTGGGTAACGAGACTGAATTGGAAGTGAAACGGATAGAAGGCAAAGAGGTAAGCGCATCATATTTAAGGTCAATCATAAGAGAGGGAGACATAGTAATAATAGAAGGATCACATTTGGGCCATGCAGCAGCAGGAAATGCAAGCGCAATCTGCAGGTCAAATGGAATCCTGTTTTTACAGGGAACGCAGACAAATGCAGCAATACTTGCTGAAAAAATACGAAAAGCTGGAGAAAGAGCAAAAGCAGAACGGGCGGCGTAAATGAGTCTTTGTTTAAAAATTATTCTTTCCTAACTTCAGTGCAAATCGCCTTCTTTCCCATCATAAGCGCTATTACTCTTTCGCCATTTGCCGCATTTACAATGTATGATGGAGTTTTAAGCGCCAGAAGTTCCCGGAGCTTGCCCTCCATTCCTCCAGTAACATCGTTTTCGGTTTTCAGTAAATGTTTTTTTATTTCGTTAAAATTCTTTTTTGTGATTTTTTCAATAACTTTTCCTTCACGATCCAGAACGCCATCGACATTGGTTGCAAGTACGGCAAATTCGGCATCTTTTGCAAGATGTGCGATTATCTGATCACCAGAACAAACCGATCCTTCAAGAACGGTATCCGGAACTGCATCGCCATAAAGAATTGGTAAAAAGCCTTTTTTTAGATAATCCAAAACGAGTTTTTTGTTGAATTTGCTGATTCTTTTGTTCTTTTGCTCGATTATGCTATTTGGAGAAATTGAAATTGCCGGAACATCCTTTCTGACCAATGCTGCAACTAGCATAGAAGATAATTCAGTGCATGATGCGTGAGTGTCTGCAAAACCAAGCTTTTGTTCAGGGGATTTTACTCCATCATTTATTTTATATTTAATAACAAGAGGATGGCCAAATGAGCCAGCACCATGAACAAGGATAAAATCGTGTACTCCCTGGTGCCAGATTAAGCTAACGGCATTTGCAAAAGATTCGATATTCTCACTATTGGGACTTTTATAGCCGGATTTATTAGTTATAAAGCTGCCACCTATCTTTAGTATTTTCATAAATAAGATAGAAAAAATAGTAATTAAATATCCGATTGACCGGGCAATTCTGGCTTATTGGCAGTATTCGGAGTAATCTCATGCATTTTCCGATATGCGTCCATAACCTTATCTATATCCCAATCCGTCCTAGAGATCCATCCAAACATACTGGTCACCTGCTTTTGCTCGCCTTATACCTAGTTACTATATACTTTCACTAAATTACTAATTTCTACATGGGGATTATATCGAAACCAAAGAAGATTTATAAAGGTTCTTACCTTTTTTGCCAAATATCAGGAATTTCGTTCTATGAATTTTATGTTTGCAGAAATGCGCTCGAGGGTCTGCTTTACTTCGATTTTTATATCATCACGCAGGTTCGATTTGTCGCTAAAGAATGATTCTAATTCAAAGAGGGATTTACGATCAGCAAGCATCCCAAATCCGCCGACGCAGTTTTTGAGCATATGTGAAGAGGGATCGTATTTAACCATTAGGCTGTGCCAGTTCTTCATAGCCCAATTGCGGTAAATTTGCCGATCGAGCGGGTTGGATGCTACGCCACTAGTTAGTATAACCGAGTCCTGAAGCCGGACTTCTTTGGATTGACTTAGGTCCAGCGCTTTTGCCAAAAGACCGCGCTCACCGAAAGATCCGATTGCGGAAAGTGCAATAATTTTATCCTCAGGGGACCCGCTTCCCTGATAGATCCCTAAGAACTTACTAAATGTTTGTTGGTCGGGCTTGTTGAATGCAACAGCAGAATACACAGCACGCTTTAGGTTTGGATTTAAGATTTGGCCTTTTTCCATAAGGCCATCGAATAATGATTTGGCTTTCCGAACGGCCTCAGGATCCCCTAGAAAGCACAGCTCGCTGATCGCAATGGACCTCAGTTTCGTGTCTATGCTGCTTTCTTTTGGATCAACCACCCATCCTAGCCGGCCCAATATTTTTTCATGCAATGAAAGGCTTAGTTTCTTTGCACCCTTAACAAATTCCTGGCCGTAGGCAACTGAGTTAAGCCAGCCAAGATGGCCGGATATGTTCACATCGGCAGGATATTGGCACTCGCTGCAGAAATTTTTCACAAACTCAAGATATTCCGTAAGTGGCATCTGACCCGAACGGACAAATGCAAAAAGGTCATTTTCTATGCCCCATACATCAAGTCCAGACAATGTTTTCTCTTTTATGAGTTTACCTAATTCAACAAGGTTCCTGGATTGGTAATTCACACGGTAAAAACCTGCCTGCTTGTAATTGAGTTTTATCCATTTTCCGGCATTTGTTATCTGGGCAGTTGGGTTGTCCATAAGGATTTTTCCTTCGCCTTTTTCGGATAGATAACTTATTGGAATTTTCCAGACGCTGCCTTTTTTGTTTCCTGAGATGGTAAACCGTTCCTGATCAAGGATGAAAACCCCTTCGCCAGATTCCCTTACATTTACTATTGGATATCCCTCCCGATTTATCCAATCTTCCATAATTGCAATAATCGGGTAATTTTTGCCTTGAGCCTCGCATTCATCTGCTATCGCAGCCCAAAGGTCGCTTTTTGTTGCATTTGCATAAGAGTGCTTCTTCAGGTACCTGGTGAGGCCTTTCTGAAAAATTTCCGGGCCCACAAAGTCTTCAAGCATAAGAAGGACACTGCCTCCCTTATGGTAGCCTATGGCATCGAAAAGCTCGGAAATTTCACCGGCAGTATTGACTTTGACGCTTATCGGGTGGGTATTAACCATTCCATCCGCAACCATGGCAGTACCTACAGAATCGAGATAATACTTGAGCATAGCCTTCCATTGCGGGAAAACACGGTCTACGGATTTGTATTCCATAAACGTGGCAAAACTTTCGTTGAGCCACATATCATCCCACCAGAGCATAGTCACTAAATCGCCAAACCACATGTGGGCTATTTCATGAGACACTACTTCTGCGATCCTCTGCTTGCCTGCGACTGTCGTTTCCAATTCATTGCCTAAAAGGGCAGTTTCCCGGAACGCTATTGCACCCCAGTTTTCCATTGCGCCGGCTGCAAAGTCAGGTATTGCAAGAAAATCAAGTTTTGGAAGAGGATAATCTATCCCAAAGTAGGTTTGTAAATCTGCAAAAAGCCTTTTGCTGTAATCTAATGGCAGGTCAACATAAGCATTTTTTCCTGGGGTAGCGAACACGTTAATTTTGACCTTGCCCACACTTCCACGTACCTGATCAAAGTTGCCTACAGCTAGATAAAGGAGATAGGTCGACATCTTCGGAGAGGTTTCAAAAGTTACAAGTTTTTTCTTCCCGATCCCTTCAGTTGGCAGAAGTTTTGTTTCTTTTATCGGCATATTGGATATTGCCTCAAGCTCGGAATCAATTAGCATGGATACATCAAATGTAGCCTTGAATTCCGGCTCATCAAGGCAGGGAAACGCTGCCCGTGCATTTGGGGCCTCAAATTGCGTGCTTAGCATATGGCTGGTTTTGCCATTATGCCGATAACTGCTGCGGTAAAAACCATAAAGGCGGTCGTTATGGGCCCCGACATAGTCTATGGCCAACTCGAACTCGCCCTTAACCGGACTGGAAAATTTAAATGTGGCTTCAGAACTGTTATCTAACGTAAAATGAACTTCCTGCACCTGTGATTTTCCAGCGATCGTTAGCACTGCGGAAGTTATTTTGAGTTCTTTTGAATTAAGTTTTATCGATTTAATGGGTTTTTCTGCCCTTAGTTTTATGGTGGTTTTGCCAATAAATTCAAATGTCGAAAGGTTTGGCTCAAAAAATAATTCGTAATGGTAAGGTATTGCTCCGCAAGCTATCGTATAGTGGTCCATCTTAGGGTCTGGTTTGCTCATAAAATCACAAGTCTAACTGCAAATTATCTTAATTAGAAGAAAATAAAAATCGCATTATCTTGGGGTTTTTAAATATAGTGTTATATATAGTAATACTGTGAATTTGTGAACAGTTTTGCCGAGCCATCAAGAAGAGAAAAATTCCGAGAAGGCAGAGGGCCAAATGCCTTAACCAGAAGAATATTATTCGCAGCTTCAGGAGATTTTAGTGGTGGTGGAGGGGCAGGTGGGCCAGAGATTACCTATGGTAAATTGGGTGGAAAACAAACGAAAAAACACCTTAACATACTTGTTGTTGATGATGAACGAGATATAAATGGAATGCTTAAACTGGTCCTAGAAGTGGAAGGCCATCGGGTTAGAATTGCAGAAAATGGGCAACAAGCCCTTGATATTGTAGATGGCGGAGCAACATTTGACATTATCATTGTTGATATCCGGATGCCGGTTATGAATGGGTTAACTCTTCTTAATGAAATTAAAACGAGGAGAAACTACGGAATGGAAATTGCGCCAGCCATAGTAGGAACTGGAGAAGAGTTAGTGGATGGAGGGGCAGAGTTCATAGCAGCAGGGGCAGTGAGAGTAATAAGAAAACCTTATGATTTGGATCAAGTCATAAGGATCGTAGAAGAAGTAGCAAATGGCTAAAGGGGCCACCTAGTCTATTAAATTTAATCTGTTAATGTTTTTGATGCTCAGTTACCGTAAAGGATCGCGCGCAGAACGCGAACTTATTGAACATTTCTCTACAAACGGCTTTTGTGTCATCAGGGCTGCGGGTAGCGGGGTAAATTCCCTTAGCCCGGATATCCTAGTTTTTAGGGGAGGAATCCAATTGGGGATCGAGGCAAAGGCCTGGGAAAAGGACAATCTGAATATCACGCGGGAACAATTCACCAACCTGAGGCGCTGGGAGGATATTAGCGGAATTAACTGCTATGTTGGTTGGAGAAGAAGCCGCGAACCATGGGTTTTTGTCCCTCTTTCAGTATTTAAGGAAAATGAGAAAAGTTTTGCAATTAACTGGAGCGATGCCAGTGCGATTGGAAGGAAACTCGAGGAAATATCAGTATACTGATCCAGCAAAAAAAGCTGGATCAACTATACTTGTCCTTGAAGCAAAGCTTCAAGACAGTCAAGAAACGCGTAGCGTTTCTTGCCACGGCCAACAATCGGAATTATTAATTTGGCCGAGTATATAGCCAGTATGGGGTTTTTTGATGATCGAAATACTTTTTGCATTAGGCGCTGCCATAACCGCAGGCCTTGCCGACCCAATGATAAAGAGGAACATAGAAAATAGCGGCAGATATAAGGCCATAGTTTATAGTTTCATTTTCCTTTCAATATTTCTGTTCATAGGCGCACTTCTGCTAAATATAAAATTTGTTTTTCCTCTAGAAATCTTAGCTCCATTTATTGCACAAACCATAATAGGCGCAATAGGAATAATTGCTTATTTTAAGGCATTTGAATCAGGAAAGGTTAGTGTTCTTGGTCCTCTTTCCACAATTTACGTTCTTCTTGTAGTGATAGTAGGGATAATTATATTTGGGGAACAGTTGAGCATAACCCAAATCCTAGGTGGGATCTTAGTAATACTTGCTGGAATCACTCTTGCTTTTGAAGATATTTCAAAATTTAAATTTGAAAAGGGGGTTTTCTATATTGCAATTGCCATTTTTAGCTGGGGGTATTATTACAGTTTTATTAAACCGTTAATTTTTGAGATAGGAGCATATATGACTACGTTGGCACTTGAAACCAGCTTAACTTTAGCTATTAGCGCATATTACCTTTTGAAAAAGAAGGATCTTTCTTTTCCTTCTAAGGGTGCGAGCGGAATTGCTTTGCGAAGTTTTATTGTTTGTTTAAGCACAATATTCTATTCTTATTCTATTGAGCAAATAGGCGCAGCATTAACATCAATAATAGCTGCAACAAGCCCACTGATAAATATTCCTGCATCGTACCTTGTTCTAAAAGAAAAATTAAGCATATACAAGTATGCGGCAGTAGTGTTGATAGTAGTTGGATTAATTATGATACTTAGTTAATGGTAAGTTGATTCCATTACGATCTAAAAACAAAATTCATTTGGTCAATCCGATAATTCGTCATCGGATCGCAATCTTCGATAACCATTCCACCATATTTTTTGTAAAGCAGCTCGCCGGCATAAGCAATCATCGCACCGTTATCCCGGTTAAACTCGTCAGGCGCAACTCCGAAGTTGACTCCTGCTTCCTTGCACATAAGCCGGAGCATTTGCTGCAGCCTTTTGTTTTGCGCTACACCGCCGCAAACAATCAGACTTTTTTTGTTCGTTAAAAATAACGCCCGCTCAGCCACCTCGCAGGTCATGGAAAATGCAGTTTCCATTAATGAATATGCTAAATCTTTATGCGGGATATCGGTGCGTACGGAGAGCTGCTCTGATTTTGTCAGGAGGCCGGAAAAAACCAGGTTTAGGCCCTTAACCGTGTACGGAAGCTCCACGTATTTTCCGCCTTTTGCAAGAGCTTCGAGCGCTGATCCGTGCGCATGTTTTAATTTGATTGCTCTGGCAAAACTGTCGAATAAATTCCCAATACCAATATCAAGAGTTTCGCCCAAGACAATATAATGACCGTTTCTTTCAACTAATATTTGAGTGTTGCCACCAGAAACGTACAAAACAAGCGGATTATTTAGCTTAGTTGAGTGCTCACTGATTTTTACATGAGCATATGGGTGATTTACCCCAATTATCGGCTTTTTGTATCTGATGGCAAGGTATTTTGCGCCTGCAACACCAACAGATAATGGCGCACCGATTCCAGGGCCTTGGGAAAATGAGATAAGATCGATTTTTTTCATATTAAGCAAAGCAGATGATAAAGCCTGCGATAACACTTTTGCAAAAACTTCAGAGTGATGATCAGCAAGTTTTCTTGGGATTAAGCCTTCGTTTCCAGCGTAATACATATCGATAATGTTGGAGAGCACATTTCCGTCCTTTACAATACCGATCGAGAGGGTGTGGGCAGTGGATTCTATACCTAGAGTGATCATAGTTTTCCCGTAAATGAGTTAGCTAGGTTTGAATAAAAATGTGCTGGAAATTGAGGAGGCACCACTATAGCAAGCCACGAAAGTTTTGCGGCACAATCTAGTGGTGTTTACCTAGGCGTGGCTTGCTATTGATGCCGCATTTTTCCTGCGGCGGCCATAAATCCTAAAACGACCCAGCATAAAGCAAAGTAACAATCCAGAAGCAGCAAAAACTATTCCCATGGCCCAGATTTCAACCGAAAAGAATGCCAAAAAGAAAATACAGGATAGCGCTCCCAAAAATGCAAAAATTGGAATCCCGAATACTCTTGGACTGGAAAAAACAGTGTTCTTTTGATGTGCTGCTCTTTTTGATAGGACAATCAAAGAAATATTAACTGCTAAATATGCAATGAAAACGCTCAGGTTGGCAATTTCTGCTGCTTTGGTCATACTAAATAAAAAAAGTGAGATAAGTGCCGCAATTGTTGAAACCATTAAGGCAAAAGAGGGAGTGCCGTTTTTATTGACTGAAAAGAAAACTTTTGGCAACGCACCGGACTCGGCCATGCCATAGATCATCCTGGACGCTGCCAATAGGAAGATCAGGCAGGAACTTGCAGTTGCAAAAAGGGCACTTATGGAAATGAGAGGTGAAAACGATCCCAAGATGCGTGAACCTACAAACGCAAGAGGGGCATTAGTTGAAGCAAGTTCTGCAGGAGTTGCAATATTGACTGCTGAAATGGAAACGAGAATGTAGATGATGGTGGAAATCAAAAGAGAAATTATAAGGGCTTTTGGAAGATTATGCTTAGGATTCTGGATCTCTTCAACTAAATTTGCAAGATTTTCAAATCCTATATATGCAAAGAAAATCAATGAGACTCCGCTAATAACACCTAGAAATCCTAATGGGGGAAGTTCGAAAAAGTTAGCATGCGTAGTGACTGCAGGAGGAACGAAAAGAAATCCAAAAACCACTATGAGAAGCAAACCCAGAATTGCCAAAACAGAAGCCAGGGAATTGAATAATGCAGAATATTTTATTCCAAGATAATTTATGGAGCTCATCGCAAGTATTAGTAAAATTGCAATTGCTTGGGTTGCTTGTGGTGAACCACCAAAAAACCCTGAAAAATATCCTGCAAATGCTATTGAAACAGTAGACGCTACCAAAATAGATGCAATAATTAACAGCCAGCTGATGATAAAAGATAAAACTGGACTTGAAAATGCCTTTTTAGTGTAATGATATTCAACTGCATCACGATTGATAATGCCGGAAAGTTCGGCGTAGCTAAATACCGTACATATTGCAACGAAAGCGCCAAGGGCAAAGGAAAGCCAAAGAGCATTTCCGGCTACGCCGGCTGCAATCCCAATTAGCGAATAAATTCCCGCACCGACAAGGATGCCAACTCCATAAAGAATGGCTTCTGGAAGATTTATTTCACGCTTTAATTTCATGATAACCAGATAAGAGATCAGATTTAATTTTATAAACAGATGCAGCATGGGCAAGAATAGATAAATCAATATCTGCAACAAGCAAAGCCTCCTTATTATGAGTAATTTTTATTGCTTCTTTAGTAGGCAAAGCAACTTGGGAACGGCCTGCAAGAGTTTCATTGCGATATGTTCCTGCCGCATTTACATAAATAATTGCAGCTTCGCATTCAAGGGCACGAACATGACAAAATGAATCTATATTTCGGGCTTCTGCTGAAACAGAACTTAGAGTACCTCCATCAGACCAGAAGCTAGGGACAAAAACTAGTTTCACTTCTTTTTGAGCTATCTTTCGAAAGAGATATGAATTAGAAAGGTCCCAACAAATTGCAAGAGCCGCTTTGCCGAAGCGAGTATCGAATACTACGATTTTTTTTCCCTTATGAATATACTCACGCTCACTGTGCCAGAGATTAATTTTTCTATATTCGCCAAGAATTTTGCCATTACTATCAAAATAGCAAGAAGTATTGTAAAGTTTTGAATCAACACGTTCAACAAAACTGCCGCAAAGAATGTCTATTGAATTTTCTTTTGCAAGCCTACTAAAAATGGAGCGGTATTTGCCTTCTGAATCAACCAGATCTGGAAATTCACGTACAATTCCGGTTAATGCATCTTCAGGAAATACAATAATATCAAGTTTCTTTTTCTTTCCTTCTTTTATGAATTCTTGTATTTTGATTAAGTTAGATTGAAGATTCCCATGGGTTATCTCCATCTGTACTAATCCTACTTTCATAATGACCACACGTAAAGGTTACTAAAAATACTATCTCCTATGGCGATATTTGAATGTTCCCTTAAAATTCCACAGTGCGTCATCCCAAAATCATGGCAGGAACGCATAACCGGGCCAGGTATGGCTTCTGCAAAAATGATAATTTTTCCGAACCTTCTTTGAGCCTCTGATCTTATTTTTTCTGCAAGAATGGTAATTATACCATCCCCACGCAGCCTTGGAACTGCTGCTGCATGAGTAAGTTCTATTAAATGGAGATTTTCAAATTGAATTATTTCTCCGAATAAAACAGCTGCTAATGAACCGCGCTCAACAATTCCATAAGCAATGGAAGAGCCCAGAAGGTCAAAAATAGTTTTAGGGTTAAGAGGAATAGGGTAGGACCGATAGATAGTTGAGTAAAGAGCAGATAATTGTTGCGCAGTGTCGTCAGTCTGTTCGAGTCTAATTAGGGGTAATTCTTTATAGAGAGAACGACGAGGTGCACTAACCGTTCTACGAACTATGCCGAGTTCTTCTTCAATAGTCCTTTGACCAAATTTGCGGTTTGGATCGTTAAATCCAAAAATTTCGATTGTTCCATATCCACTTCTTAGAACCGCCTCAAGAATAAAGCCGTCATTTTGGGAGTGTTGGCCATCAGCAAGACCAGTAGGAACACGTAAAACAGCGCGACTAAACCCATAGTTCTCTTTGAATTGGAGAACTTCCCGCTTAAGTGCAGCAACTTTATGAGCATCAGCAAAGGTTGGGTGTATGAGTTCCACTCTTGAAACTTGGGGTTTTACAAGTAGCATGCCCAGAGTAAATAAAAAACATATTAAAGCAGTTACGATGAAGCTAATCCTATGCTAAAACACGATGTCCTAATTATAGGCGGGGGCTTAGCCGGGCTTCGCGCTGCAATCGAACTGAAAGGAAAGTGCGATGCTGCAGTCATTTGTAAGACATACCCGGACCAAGCGCATTCAACTGAAGCGCAAGGCGGGATCAATGCCGCAATAGATAAGGCAGACCGCTATGAGGACCATGCTTATGATACGGTTTATGGAAGCGATTATCTTGCTGATCAGGATGCGGTTGAAGTCTTATGTTCAGATGCCCCGCGGGTAATTAACGAGATGTCAGAGTTTGGGGTAAACTTTAATCGGACTACAGATGGAAAAATCGCCCAGCGGGCTTTTGGGGCCCAAAAATTCCACAGGACTTGCTTTGCAGCTGACCGGACCGGCCATGCACTGATTTATTCATTGTATAAGAAAGCGCTCGAACTAGGGGTTCATGTTCATAATGAATGGCAAGTAGTTGCACTTGCCACAAAGGCCGGTAAAGTAACCGGAGTAATTGCACTTGATCGGGCCAATGGGCAATTTTTACCTATTTCTGCTAAAGCAGTTATTTTTGCAACTGGCGGGGCGGGGCGAGTTTATGGAAAAACCACCAACCCGGAAAATACCGGCGATGGGATTGCAATTGCCTACAATGCAGGGGCAGAAATTATGGATATGGAAATGGTCCAGTTCCACCCGACAACAATTAGGGGGACGAACAAACTACTTAGTGAAGCGGCGCGCGGGGAGGGAGCCTACCTCATAAACTCCAAAGGCGAGCGCTTCATGAAAAAATACGCGCCGGAAAAAATGGAGTTGGCCTCGAGGGATGTTATATCAAGGGCCGAGGCCATGGAGATAAAGGAAGGCCGCGGTGTTTTGGGAGATTCGGTTTATCTTGATTTTAGGCATCTTGATAAGGAAACAGTTATGTCACGGGTCCCGGATATTAGAAAAAATGCAATTGAACTTCTGGGAATCGACATATTGCACGAACCGGTTCCTGTACAGCCCGGCCAGCACTACACCATGGCCGGGATCGCAACTGATGTCGACTGCAAAAGCAGCATAGCCGGATTATTTGCAGCTGGCGAATGTGCCTGTGTAAGTGTGCATGGGGCAAACCGGCTGGGTGGAAACTCATTAATGGAAACTTTAGTTTTTGGCAGACGCACTGGCATTAGTGTACTTGCATACATACAAAAAAGAAGTTTTGGTGAGGTTGATGGGAAATTAGTCAAGGAAGAGGAAGCGCGGGCAAAAAAATGGATGGATAATACTAAAAACAGCGAACTAATGCCAAGGGATATCCGGTTAAGGATGGGCAAACTGATGGATGAGGAAGTTGGGCCGTTTAGGGACGAGAACATGCTCAAAAATGCAATTAGCGAAATAAAAAAACTAAAAAAAGAGTTTGCTAATGTTGTTGTGAGCGAACACAGCAGCGTGTTTAACCACGAGCTTCGGGCAGCATATGAAACTTTTTTCATGCTAGATTTGGCGCAGTGCACGGCAGTCAGTGCTCTTAATAGAACAGAAAGTCGAGGTGCACATACAAGAACGGATTATCCAAAACGTGACGATAAAAACTGGTTAAAGCATATTATTTGCACAAAGGGAAAAGGAAACGAAGAGGGCAGCGGGCCGGTCCTAAGTTATAGGGATGTTAAAATAACAAGATTTAAGCCTGAAGAGAGAAAGTACTAGACTAGTGAATTGTACTAGCGATCAAGCTTGGTTAAGTTCAGAGTTCTTTCCTTATGTGTTTTGCCGGCACTCCACCATAAACTCCGGCCTTATCAATCGGTTTATTGACAAAGGAATTCGATGCTATAAACACATTGTCGCTTAGGCTTACTCCTGGTCGTATTACTGAAAAACCTCCGATGAAAACTTTTTTTCCCAGCTTCACACGCTTGACTTTCACCCGGTCAGGCCAAAATTCATGGGTAAATATTCTTGCACCCCAACCGATGAGAGAACCATCACCAATTTCAATAAGTTCAGGAAAAAGCGGATCAAAAATAACATCAGGCGCAATTGCCACATCCTTTCCAATCTTGACGCCAAGCAGAACGCGATAAAGGATGTTTTTGAGCTCTATTGGAGGGGCGTACTTTAGCACAGTGACAAAAAAAGAATTGAAAACAATTCTAATGGGATTGCGGACGGAAAACCATTTTCGAGCGGCATTGCCAGCGAATCTTTTTTCAAGTACGGTTTCCATTATATGATAAAAAAGAGCAGGTAAATAAAGCTGCTGCCTAGATGATTAGAATAATTATTCGGATTTAATATCTAAATATTGAAGTGTTATCTTTGAAAATAATTTGAAATTTATCAAAAACATCCTTGCGACCAAGAAGCAATGGGACTTCTTCGATCAAACTCCATGCAACTATGGCATCTATCTCCTTCTCACCTATTCTTATGAAGGCTTTTTTAAGAACAACAGGAATACCTCGGTCCCCTATTCCCTTAACCTCCACTATTTTTTCGTTATTTATCTTAAAACCAATATAGTCCCCAACGGATTTTGGAATTAATGTTACATCTGCACCAGAATCAACAATCATTCCCTGCACTACATCCCTATCACCATTACGTAAAGTTACATCTGCAACTGGTCTTAGCGTTTTTCCAAAAATTCTTGAATGCCCTTCCCGAAATTTGAACTCTATTTCCATTTTATCGCCATAAAAACAAACGTATCTTCTGTTGGGACTTTGGCCAGAAATGGTTTTTTACCAGTTTTTCTTTCAGCTTCTTCAAGCACTTCTTTTGCATTATCTCCACTGGCAGCTATTTTATCATCAACAATGGCAATATATTTTCCTTCGTACTTGTGCAGATCAGCCTTTAAATAAAATTCAAATTCCTTGCTTCCCATAAAAAAATCACCGCTTTTTTGCGGTCAATCCCATAATTAGATTTTAGCAAGTTATGTTTTTAAGTCTAGATGAAGGTCTAAAGTTCATAGGGAAACCAGTTTATGCTATGTTCTTCCATTATGAAAACGTCATAGTTAACTAGGTACTCTGAAAAATTTTGTTTTATGTTATTTAATAACTCACGTAACTCTTTAGTATTCTTGACAACAAATTCTAGTGCTAAATCATACTTTCCTAGAGTAATAGTAGCAAAAGTCGACTGTGGAAATTCAGCGGCATATTATCTGGAATTAATAGGAAAATTTGAAAGTTTCCATAATTTACCGAGTTTAAACAAGACTTATTTCACTTAGGAAAGCAAAAAGCTCATGAATTCCCGAAGCTTCCCTTTGATCTTATTTTTCTTCACCGATTCAAGAACGCCTCTGCCTTTTTCAGTTGCAGAATAAATTTTCCTGAGGCGCTTTCCAATCATTTGCGGTTTTGACTTTACATAGCCTAGCTTTTCCAGTTTATCAAGAACGGAATAGATGGTTGAAGACTTACAGGGGCTTACAGAAAAGCTGTTGAGTTCCTCAATAAGTGAGTAACCATGGCCCGGATGATGGTCAAAATACCAGATAAGGAAAAGGAACATGAACCTTCTTTTTGAATTCGGGAGTTTTTTTTCCGAATTTTTTGGATCAACTGCTGCAGTCATATGAACAGACATTGAACAATACATTATTTAAACATATTCCAATAAATAGAATATTACAAGATATAGAGTAGGAGATCATTAAATGGCTGAAAACGATTATGCAATAGTCTGTACTGGCCTGCAAAAGAAATTCGGCGCATTCACTGCAGTGGAATCACTGGATATCAAAGTAAAAAAAGGCGAGATCTTCGGATTCTTAGGGCCCAATGGGGCTGGAAAAACAACCTCTATAGGGATGCTAACTACACTTGTAACTCCGACATCAGGCACTGCAAAAATAGCAAATTATGATCTTGCCGGGGAGGGGGCACTAGTAAGGAGCAAAGTCGCAGTCATACCGCAGGAATTTGCATTGTTCAAGGCACTTACTGCAATGGAAAATTTCTGGTATATTGGAACTTTGTATGGAATGAAAAAAGAAGAGATAACAAAAAGGGCAGAAGAGCTGCTTAAGGTAGTAAATTTATACGATAAAAAAGACGTAATAAGCGGCGGGTTTTCAGGCGGAATGAAGCAGCGGCTTTCAGTAGCGGTTGGATTATTGCATGAGCCTGAAATACTTTTCATGGACGAACCTACTACGGGATTGGATCCGCAAAGCAGGATCGCAATAAGGGAACTCACAAAAAAACTAAACCAGGAACATGGGATGACGATAGTTTATACCACTCATGATATGGAAGAAGCGGACAAGATATGCCATAGAATTGTGATCATGGACCATGGAAACGTAATTGCCCAGGGAACTTCGGATGAACTTAAGAAAAAATATGGAAAGGGAAGAGTGGTTGAACTTGAATTAGATGGATTTGGGGAAGGGAGATACGATAAAAAACTCCTTGAAGAACTAAAAAAACTTGCTGATGCAAGGGACATTTCAGTTGTAGAGGGAAGAATTGAGCTTCACATAAATGCAAATGATGGGCAAATAGTAAGTAAAATAACCAAATTTTTGGAAAATAAAAAAGCAAGTATATTGGAATTTAAGATAAGTGAACCATCACTCGAAGAGGTTTTCCTTAACCTGACCAAAAAGGACCTGAGGGATTAGTGATGGCAACTACTAATAAACCAAATAATCGAAACGGTTCTGTTGAAAAGTTCCTTGATCTTGATAAGATTTGGGTCATAATAATAAAAAACTGGATCGAAATGAACCGCGATAAGACCAGGTTAGTTCCATTAATTATGTTCCCGGTACTTATGATAGTTATTTTTGGCTATACTTCAGGGGCAGTTCCAAAAAATATTCCTGGTGCTATTGTCGACTATGATAATAGTCAGTTATCAATGCAGGTGGAAAAGGAACTTTATGCGAACCAGCTCTTTTCAATAGCGCATAAAGTTGGGAGCCAGGAGGAAGGAAGAAAATTAATTGACAGCGGCCAGATCAAGATATTGTTCATTATCCCGCCGGGGTTTGAGAAAGACATTAATGATGGTAAAACTGCGCAGCTTTCAGTAATTGTAGATGAATCCGATCCAAGTGTTGCACAGATAACCAAAGCATCAACATTGGGAGCAATACAGAGAATATCGCAAACGTTAACCGCACAAAGATTAGCCAGCATTCCCAGGAGCGCAATGCAAGTGCAGCAGCAGTTACAAAGCGCAAATTTAATAGTCGAAAAAATCGAGCAGAGCAATGATGAAGCAAGCAAGCGGTCAATGGATTCGAACTTAAGGGAAGCGAAAAGCCTTTCTAAAAAAACAGGCGATCAGGTTTCAGAATTGACCCTATCCTTAAGAAATAAGCTCGGACTCATCGTGGTCCCGAATGAAGTTGCAGGAATTAATCCGGAGACTGGAAATGAACTTGCTGCAGCATACGGCCTATTGGCAACAAGCGATTCACAGGCACAAATAATCCAGCAGATCCAGATTTATGAGGGCCTTGGTGGAAGCACTGCTAAATTGGCAGTATATACGCAAAAAATTTATTCAAATGGAATGATTATCGCTGCAAATAGCCAGACAAAACAAGCATATGCAAGCGAAGCCTCAGGCCTGATTACCAGAGCGCAGAGCGGGATCGCGGACATAAACAAGCAGACCGGACAGGCAATGACAAATCCTATAGAAATGAACGTAATCGAGCCGTATGGAAGCGGAAGAACTGGTCTGGATTTTCTTTTGCCAAGCATTTTGGCATTAATTATTTTCCAGGGAGCTGCCATGGGTTTGGGAAGGGCAATAGCTGGCGAGCGCCAGGATGGTTCGCTAACAAGAATGTTTTTGACTCCAACCTCAAATGTTACGATAATAGTTGGAACACTTTTATTTTATCTTTCTCTTGAAATCATAAGATCGAGCCTGGTTGTGGTTGCAGCAATAACATTTTTCGGAGTAACCGTAACCGGAGGAATGTTAGAAATTATTGCAATAATCAGCTTGTATGCATTAGGCTCAACCGGAGTGGGAATGATTATTTCAGTTATTGCAAAAAGCCAGGAACAATACATGGCAATTGCTATGATGATAAATTTCCCTATAATATTCCTTTCCGGGGTATTTTCCCCAATTCAGACCTTGCCGGATTTTCTCCAGAAATTTGCTTCAATTTTGCCTACAACTTATGCAGCGGACGCGTTGCGCGGGATTATGATAAAGGGATTCCCGCTCACTGCAGTACTTCCGGATATTGCGTTCCTTGCAGGCTTTAGCATAGCGATGATAGCGCTGAGCGTAATACTTTTTAAGAGGGAAATTTCATGAAAAAAGTTATACTGATATTGATGTGAAAACCAATGAGGATGTTGATTTGAAAATTAATGGGAAAAATAATGAAAATATTGAAGATTAATGTTGATGGTGTGATGACTATGAAAAATTTTGGAATGGTTTTGTTGGTTTTGGTATTTGCGGTTATGGTCGCACTAAGCGGGATAAGCTTTGCTTCGGTAAATCCGAAGATTCAGCTCCAGAGTTATTCTGTGAGTAAAGTTCCGGCAGAAGCCGGGGACGTATTGAATGTCACCATACATTTGAAAAGTTTGGAATGGGATAATTGTGCCGGAAGGGTTTCGGTACAGATTTCGACAACTTATCCTTTATCGGTTCAGGGCCCAGATACGCAATATGTAGATAGCCTCTGTTATGGAGATCCTGATTCAACAGGAACATTTTCATTTTTGATACCGATCGACCCGCTCGCGCAAAGCGGAACATACCAGGTTTCGCTGGTGACTACTTATGAAAAACGGTATTCGGTATTTAACGAGGCGAATACGCTCAACATTAGGGTTGGGGGGGCGCCTTCATTTACTGCATCAGTAACTAGTTCGAACCCAATTGACATTTATCCTGGGGATAATGGTGCAATAACAATAACTTTCCAGAATAACGGCAGCAGCATGGTAAAATCTGCGCGTGTTGCTATTGAAGCCTCACCTGGAATAGAAGTAAAATGGTCAGGCAAAAACCAGGAGATCGGGCAGATAAATGCACATGGAAGTGCAGCTGCAACATTCAACATCCAGCCGAATAAGGATTTGGCTCCTGGAACGTATAAGCTTTCAGCAAAGCTCAACTACATTGGAGAAGATAATAAGAACGGGACTTCAGAATTTACTTTTGATCTGCCAATAAAACCAAAAGCGGAATTTAGCGCACATGCTGCAAGAACTGAAGCGCTGCTGGCTGAGCAAAACGAGAACGTAAATATCACAATAAAAAATATCGGATACCAGGAAGCAAGAAAATTAAAAGTGCAGATAAAACCAATATTTCCATTTAGTACCGATGGTACCGTCCGTTATGTCGATTCGCTCGCTCCGGGCGAAGAACAGAACGTGACCTACACAATACATGTAGATAAGGAAGCATCTGCAGGAACCCAACTCCTAAGCGTGCTAGTTGATTTTGAGGATCCACAGGGCAAAAAGATGAGCGATTCTGCAGACTTTTCGCTTCTTGTGCGGCAAAAGACAATTATGGATAGGGTTCTGGACCTTTGGTATGTCTGGGTGATTTTGGGTCTAGTAATTGTGATGAACGTAGTGAGGAGGATTACGAAAAAAAAGTAAAATTGTTCTTTTTCAATTATATTTTTTCTCAGGTTGTTTTTTTCGCAGATTACAAATCATAGGAAGGAATCGAGTGTAAGAAGATGTCTGAGACTGGGTTTTTAAAAGTATTGTCACATTATCTAGTTTCATGGGAAGAAAAGGAGGATCAGGGCAACTAGTTTTAACTCGAAAATCAGACGCAGATAGCCGAGCGCTAACAAGGCCAAGAACACGAAAAAGCTGGTTAGTAAGAAACTTGGCACCATTATTTACCGGACTTGCATTGCTGGTTCCGCTTGCGACATCATCAGTTGCAAGGGCAGATAGATCTGAAAAAGCTCTTGCAGAAATTAAAGTCGAGAGGATAGAACCATTTCAAATTGTTGATCTAAGTGTAGGTGTGAAGCCAGATATATACACAGTATATCCGTCCGAACTACCGTCCGGTAAACCGACAAAAATAAAAGTCAAAGGACCTGCAAAAATACAGCTCGAATTTTTTGCAGTTGTTGATCAAGCAGCGCCACTAAATGATACGAATGATCTTGATATTACATATAAGGTAGATAATGAGATAATAGTTGAAAAAGGAAATATGAGAACTGCATCAAAGCTTCAAGCTGAGAGCGAGCTTGGTAAAAAATTCTTAGAAGGTAAAAAAATAGCGGGGGGAGTCAGTATTATGATTCCGATACCAGAGGGAGAACATTCGGTTAGTGTAATTTCTCCTTTTGGTCTTGTCACTGTTCTAGAATATACATCGTTTGCACAACCACCACAAGCAGAAGCGCCCGAGGCAGCCACTGCTCCAGTACAAAGAACTGAACCAGTGGTGGAAGAAGCTCCAACACCAGTTGTAAAAGAAGTGCCAAAGCCAGAAGATAGAATTAATCTTGCAGTAGGCTTAGAAGCAATGAGATTAACATTTGCAGAGCTTAATGATAATAAAGGAGATCTTGATGGAATAGCCGCTTATGTTAGGACATATTTAGGGAAAGGATTTGGTACCTATACCGGATTAAGATACCGATCAGGTGGCACAAGACTAACTCTAAAACCAGAAAGCGCAGTAAGAATACATTCTGGGGATGTAATTCTGGGTGCCACTTATGGAAATAGCGGACATGGAATATTGCTTGCTTTTACAATAGGAGGCCAGAGAATACAGGGTTCTTCAGAAGGCCAAGATACCAATAGTCGCACTTCAGAAATTCTAGGTGGCCGCTTTCAATATGATTATTGGTATTATTTGAGAGTATCTGCAGAACTTAGCACTGATCCGCTTGGTCCTGGAGTTTTCTTTGTTCAGGGCACTTTGCCCTGGGGATGGGTAAAAAATCAAAAACCTTCCTTAAGCGCAACAGTATATTGGCTTCATACGCTTAAGGCTTTGGAAATAGGAGGACCGGTAGTAAGTAGACTCGATCCGGATTTAGCCTTATGGCAAATATTAGCAGCTGTACCTCTTTTCAAAATTATTGATCCTCTTGCAATTGGACTTGATGTTGGAGTTGAAGCCAAGAATACAAGTTATAGTGGTTTTATGGTTGGCCCCCGTGCATACTTAGGTCATAAAGGGTTTAGCGGACAGGTGGGGGGATTGATGGTAATACCAGCTCATCCGATGAGCGCAGACGATATTAGATACATGCTTACTTTACAGTTTGGGGCACAATCGTTATTGCACTAAAAACTAGTTCTTATTTTTGGATTTAATTACTAATATTTAGTGCTTTTAATCGCCCATTGAACCAATCTTCTTGATATGCCAGCACAGTAATACGCTGGATGATTTCTTTAAGTTCGGGGATTTTGCTTTTGCTTATAGCCGACTTTATATCCATGGCAGCTGCTCGGGCAATATTTTCATCAGGATCAATAACCACAATTATGTTACTATCCTTTGCCCCAGGAACATGAAGAAGAGCATATTCTACAGATCCCACAGCTGCAGGATGCAAAGTAACTTCTCCTTTTTCATCAACTGTAAAGTTTGCTTCAAACGTGACATTTGGGCCGGAATTTAAGATTGTTTTTCCTGTTAAAGATCTACCGGATTGGACAAATGTAATAAAACTAGCATATTGAGTTTTTAATGCTGGTGCATCTCTTGGATTGGGGAAGTTTTCTTTAATTAATTTCATGACTCGAGCGTTCTCATCAGTCCTAGGACCATAAACAAGTTCTATAGCACCTGTTTCAAAGTTTACATAAATTCCAGAACCGATCTTGCCATCTTTTTCAGCTCTTTTCGCTTCTGCCATAACACTTCGCTTTGAATGATCTTCTACCTTTTCATTAAATACTGCTGGAGCAACACGGGTTATTGCTTTTATGGCTAGATCTTCAGGTTCTTCGCCATTGCTTTTAAGTTCTTTGGCAGCTCCAACTGCGCCACAACCCTTATATCCGCCATGGCCCACAAAAATATATTGTCTTGCATCCCTCTCAGGACTATTACGATAAAGATTTCCAGCATGCGAATCAAATACTATTGTCCCTACAGAAGAGGATTGCACGTTTCCTACTTTTGTTCTGGCATCTGAGCAGATTTCTACTCTAGCTACTATTCTTTTCTTATCTTTGACTAGAGGATTTCTTTGCATGGGGGATACGTGTGCTGCAAAAGCATCTATGTATCTTTCTCTTACGTACATGTCCGCTTCTTTAGGGGTAATTGGAATTTTTGATTTCATTTTTGCTTGTATTTTTTGCACTTCTGAGAGTGAAGGTATACTGCTAGATCGTGGTACAGAAGAATGCGCTTCTTTGATTTCCATGGGACCTTCCGGATGTGGTTTTTTTAAAAAGAAGGTTGCGGCAATTGCAGCGGTAATAGACACTGCAAGTATTCCAGCCCTAATTCTACGCCCCATATACATTCACCTCTGAGCTAGTTAGAAAATTCATAAAGAAGATATTTTTCAAAGAAGGAAAAGCGTTGCAATAATTTGTTATGATTTTTGTCATTCTGCTTTGCTTTTTAATTTCAGCTAAAGTTTGGTTTGACATTAGCGCATCCTCTCTAGACTACTATGGTTGGAAGTGTTTAAAAATGGTACTTTTTTGCCTAATCTAACTAATACTAAGCACCAGTTTTTGATATTTTTATAATAGGGCAGTAACATTTATTAATGTTATTAAGTGCACACTTATGCGTCTCGCTCAAGGCCCAGATAACAAGTTATTCTCTTTCTATTTTAGAGGAAAGGTATACGTATTGCATGCAGGAAGCTCTTGTTTCTATTATATTAGTATCCTGGTTGAGAAAGAAGTTTCTTAATGGATCATTTTTTGGCTTGAAGTATTGATCGCAAATAGCCGGGTCATTTTTTAATTTTGCGTACGAGTAGACGCAGACTACGCGCGGTTCCCCTTTTTCATCATTGCATCCTTTTTCAGAAATTTGCTGATCGAGCAGATTATAGCAGTTGTTGCGGTCACGGCTATCAGATATTTCACTGCATGCGGCAACATCGAAATTCTTTGCTGCAACATTTATTTTACACGAAGTTCGGGTATAACCACCACTATCACCGAGTATTTTATCACATGCTGTAGAGGAACCAAGTTCCTCGGCAAATTTTGAAAAGCATTCGTTGCTATCTGCAGAATATTCTGCCATATTCGCGCCAGTAAGAATATTATGGCAATATTCAATCTTTCCGGTTGCAAGAGCCTTTTCCCTCCAACACTGTGGTTGGGCAGATTCATCAAGCTTGGTACAGTCCTGGTTTGCTGCAATAGTATTCACTGCTTCTTTTGGAACACCAAGCATTTTGGCAGTTTCAGCTTCAGTACAGCCTGCAAGGAAAAGAATGATGAACATGGAAAGAAAACCAAATAGGATGAATTTTTTCATACTTTTCCTATCTTTCATACCTAAGCCTCGAAAAGAAGAAATTTAAACTTATTGTGGGTCCCATTTTGGGTTCATTCCCAGTCGCCATAGCTCTTTTTCCACCAGGAATATAGTAGCCAGGTCGGGATGACTGTCGAAAGGACAAGCAATAGTACGATAAGTTGCCAGGGCAATAAAGAAAACCCGGGCAGGTTGATTGGCACATCTGCCTTAAGAGGAAGATAGGGCACCCCAAAAACAGTGGCAATTGTATTTGGTACCGCGCTTATTGTTGCGATTATGGTTAGCAGCACAGTGATGACAGTTAATTTTTTTATTGAATCATTTATTTTATTTGAAACAGTGGACATATACAATTCCCGAACATCAGCGATAATGGCATGCAACTGCTCGTTCATGTTTATGTCAAAAAACATTGAGTTGTAAAGGTCAGAAAGCCTGCTCTCAATTTCTTTTCCCGGAGAAAGCATATTGATACGATTTTCCCTAAAATCAAAAAGTATCTGTCTCTGACCCCAATAGTGCCTGCTGATCCGAAGCAAAGCTTTTCTGAGTGAAATCGTTCCCTTAACATCAAGAGTTTTGGTGGTATTAATTTTCTCTTCCAGTTTTGCAATATCTTTTTCAAGTTTTAGGCCAACTTCACTGTTCTTGTTTATAACATCAGCAAGCAATTCAAAAACGATCTGCTCTATAGCGATTTTCTTCATTTGTTTTTGAACTATAAAATCCGAGTAAAAGTTTCCAATATGATCAAGATCGCTTATTGTGATTATTCGGCCCTTATCAAAGAACATGATTAATGGGAATTTTTTGATATTACCTTCATAATAATCCAAATCGAATAATATCATCCCGGTGTATTTTTCAAATTCCAGATAAAATGCAATTCGCTGTTTTCTTATTTTCTGGAAATCCTCATCAAAAATGCCGAAGCCTTTTAATTGCGAAAGCTCGTCCGGATGGATATTTATCCAGACATTTTTCTCCTTTGGGCCTTGAATGAGGCTTCCGGAAGTTAGGTCAAGGACTTGCATGAGGAAATATCATCTTGGAACTTTATAAATTCATTTATTTGACAGTAGTGGGATTTCTCGGCTGTTAATAAAAGAAAAAAATCGGCCTGGCACTGTCCTGGCCATACAATGAAAAATTTTCGCAAAAATTTTTCAGCAGCGGAATTATACAAATTCCGATACAATAAAAGAAAGGTTAAGAGAAAAATAAGATTAATCTTCTTCTGATTCGTCTTCATCCTCTCCATCAGTTTCATCTTCATCTAGTTCATCATCTTCATCATCGCCCATAGCTATTTCACCTCAATTGGTATCTCCTTAGAGATCGCAAGTAATTTAAATAAATGCCCAAGAGGCTTACAAAAAGTAATGCAGGACCAAAAACGAGCCGGCTGCAACAACCGCGCTGAACGGGATAGTTATTACCCACGCCATGACTATACTCCTGCTCAAGCCCCATCGCACGCTTTTTGGGTTCTTTGTTGAACCAACGCCCATTATTGCACCTGCAATTGCATGGGTAGTACTGACCGGAACTCCCATTGCAGCCATCTGGACCAGGACTACACCGCCTGCAGTTTCAGCGCAAAACCCCTGATAAGGCCGTAACTGGGTAATTTTATGCGCCATGGTCTTTACTATCCGCCAACCGCCTAACCAGGTGCCTAGGGATATTGAAATATGGCAGGCCAAAATAACCCAGAGTGGGACATCGAATTTTGTTAAGAAGCCCCCTGCGATCAGAAGGATGGTTATTACCCCCATTGTTTTTTGTGCATCGTTAGTCCCGTGAGTTACTGAATAGAAAAACGCCGAGAATAGCTGAAGTGACTTAAAATAGTGGTTGATTTTTGCTGGCGCGCTCTTTCGAAATACACGCATGAGGATGAGTGCGAGCAGAAATGCTGCAACAAAACCCACAACTGGCGAGACCACGATAAAGAGAAGCACTTTGCCGATGCCATCAAGGAGCAGGACATTCGGGCCAACTGCCACCAGTGCCGCGCCGATCAATCCGCCGATCAAGGCATGGCTGCTCGAAACCGGTATCCCGAAAAACCAGGTTATAAGGTCCCATACTATCGCACCTACAAGTGCCGCAAGGATCATGACTACGAACGTGTCTCCGGGAAGAAGGCCCTGGATGGTTTTTGTATCTATGATGCCTTTTCCTATTGTGGCTGCAATTGCAGTTGTAAAAAATAGCGGTCCGATAAGATTTCCGACAGCAGCCATGGAAACGGCCTGCATAGGCGTGAGCACCCGCGTTGCTACTACAGTCGAAATCGCATTAGCACTATCATGGAACCCGTTGATAAAATCAAATGCCAGTGCCATCAGGATCGTAAATATTATTAGTTCTAACATAGCATCAACCCGCTTAGCTCAAAGTTACTAATTACTCATACGCGAACCCATACGCAGACTTAAGAGTGCCTCATCATTATGTCTGAAATATGCTGTGCAACCTTATCGATCTTATCGGTCGTTGATTCTAAGCATTCGAGGAGTTCTTTTTGCTTTATTATCAGTATCGGATCGTTTTGGTCAAATAACTCTTCGATAGCACGAAGGTAAATTTCATCGGCCTTATTTTCCAGGCTCTTGATCTTATTACAGTGCTTGGCAACCTGGCCGTAGGTACGTGAATGGTTTAGGGCCGCCACTGCGCTCTTAAGCTCGGTTGCCTGTTCCATAACGATTTTTGAAAGTTGTACCATTGGAGGGGAAGGTTGATCGAGCTTATAGATAACAAATAAGGTGGAGATGTGGTCGATAAGATCAATAATATCATCAAGCCCGCTTGCAAGGGAGGAAATATCGCCATGGTCTATTGGTACGATGAAAGTATTGTTTAGGGAAGTATAAATTTCACGCATAAGCTGGTCGCCCTCATGCTCCAAAAGCCGGATCTTATTTGTTTTTACCTTCAGATCAGTATGGTCGACTAGCATATCGCAAAGGATAGCCGATGAAGCACATGCAATTTCAGCCTGTTTTTGCATCAGTTCAAAAAAATTACCATCATTAGGGACAAACAATTGCTTTAACTTGTTTAACGGCATAATAATACACCTTGGTTTCTCGCCTTTTCTTTTTTATCAGTTTCTTATTTTCTTATTTCCTATTTTTCTATTTTCTTTTTTTTTCTTATCTTCCTAGTTTATCCTTTTCAAAGCAGATGGATTGGACCAGCTTATATATATTTGCTATATAAACTATATTGATTTAATAAAACTATATAGAAGCAGAAGAAATTAGAGCTGCCGCAATAAAAATGCGGCATCAATAGCAAGCCACGCCGATGTGTGTATCGGCAAAACCGGTTGCATTACTTTCGTGGCTTGCTATAGATGAAAATGGAAATATTCTGCAAGGGGGGCATTACCCATGGAAGAATTCCGAAGGATACAAAAGACAGGTGGAACGACATACATCATTTCACTTCCAAAGAAGTGGGCAGAAAGAAACCGCATTACCGCAGGCACGCAAGCAAGCATCACAGAGTCGGTAGAGGGTTCGCTGGTTGTTTCATTACGGCCGAAAAAAATCAGTGCCGCTGCGGCAATCCATTGTTCCATTTCAATAGATAAAACCCTGCCGAAGGTGATGGCGGCATACCTGGCAGGTGCACGCAGGATCATAATATATGGGGAACTCGCAGCAAGCGTAGCAGAAGAAGCACGCACAAGGCTAAGCGGAATAGAGATAATTGAGGAAAAAAACAACCAGAGTGTCCTTGAAGTCCTTTATCGGGGAGAAAGCCTTACAACAAATGCAACATTGCAGAGAATGTATTCAAGTGCAGTTACACTTTTCCACCTATGGAACCAGGTATTGAAAGGCAAACGGGGTTTGGAAATTGAAATCAAAAGGCGTGAAAATGAAATCGACCGGCTCTACCTCCTCGAACTCCGTATTCTTGGTATGGAAAGTGTCAGGCCCTCATTTGCAATAAATGCCGCACTCGTAGCAAAAACAATAGAGCGGATTTCGGACCATATTGAGCAGGTCTGCCTCGCCACCCTTCCGCATGAGCCACACATTTCAAGGGCGCTTCATCTCCTTGAGCCATTATTTATGGACATAACTACTAATTTTTTATCTGAAAAATCTTCTGAGGAAACGTTCGAACGGGCAATTGCCTGCGAAAGGAGCCTGATTGATTTTTCAAAAGACCTTGAAAAAGCGCCTCCAGGAAAAAAAGTCCATCAGATACGCTCGGTCCTAGAGCGCTGCATCCGGATCAGCGAATACCTTATTGACCTGATTGAGATAACGGAGGACAATCTAGCGGTCAGGAACAACGAGTTGTCTTCTGATTAAACCTAACCAAATAAACAAGTTATTTTTTCCTAGTCCGGTTTCCGAGCGTTTCACCATAGGAAGTAAATGACATCCTCCCCACCCTAAAGGGTGGGGTTTCCTTTTTTGGGATGTCAAAAACTCACAAGAGTTTTTTGTACTGATTGATTTTGCACATATTTTCTTACAGTCTTCAGATCAACATCACTAACCGTCCTGAAGAACT
>JACRGB010000015.1 GCA_016212505.1 Microcaldota archaeon | reverse complement strand
GCAATTCAGGTTTCACTTATATCAATGGTGGTAAATCTGAAGAGATTTGTAAAATTAAGCTGGAAGCCAGTGGCTTCCTAAGCTTCAGCTTATTTTTTTAATATTAGATCAGAGAGTTCATTGACTTTTTCAACAGCTACTACAGAAAAAGACAAGCATTTCATTTCACGTTGGCGGCCTTCCCCAAAACTCTTTAGGTTTTCTGCTTCTAAAGAAACCCTCACGCTTTCCCTCCTAATTTCTCCGTGCATACTCCAGACATTTCGTACCCATTCGGTAAGGTCCCCATTCATATCCGAAATACTTAGGAGTGCCGCAATAAACTTCATCCCCCCCTCTCCAACGTATCTGGAACCAGGATGATCATATGGATACATGTCCATTATTGTTAGTAATCCCTGCGGTGAACGTAGTTCCAATGCACGTTTGAAAACTTCGCTGCGTCCTGCACTCATCTGGAATGAATTAGTCCATAAAACAAGGTCAAATGATCCGCGTAGGAAAGCCCCTTCTGGAACTGGTTGGCCGTTGATTGGATTCAATTCAGGGCTCATCATATCTGCAGATGTGAAAACTATTTTTCTATTTTCACCTATGTTTAGTTCTGCCCCATTCTCGGTTATCCTTATTCTCGTTCCAACTGCCCCTTGCCGTACGGCTTCGGTTATGTTGGCTTTTGCTCTTTCTAAAAATTGAGGAACATCATTTGCGACTATTTTTATGGCTCCTGGATAGTCCCTAAGAAGCGTCAAAATTAATATTGTCGTTTGGCCAACACCTACGGTTGGCTCCAGAATTGTTAATCCTTTGCGCGGATCACATTTAGCTAGTTCTAACTTTACCAGATTTCTTGCTATTGCTGCTGTGGCCCCTGTATCTGCCATCCAGGCTCCGAGTGCGGATCCTGCTAATGAGCCTGCTGGGGGTTTGAGTAGGTATGATGCAATGGCTTTTCTTGCCTCAGTAAAACCAGCTTCTTTTATTCTCTCTGTTCGTACTCCTTCGCTCATTGGGCCAAGAAGGCCAGCGCTAGCTAGTCGTGGTGGAGTTGGTCTAAGCACTCTGGGCTCTGCGGCCTGTTCTTCTGCTCCAGAACCATTCAACGTTCTTACGCCTGCTCTTGGTGTTACCATATTGATCATTTTTATGAAAGCATGAGTCGCTTTCCGTGTATTTTCTTGGAATAGTAATACTGTGCTAACTAACATTTAAAAGTATTGCTAAAAACAAAGTCGATCGTCGTATCTTTTTGGCCAACTACGAAGTTTGCGCTGTGCTTTTAGCGCAAATTTTCTTATACGCGCGGATATTTTGTCAAATTAGTCATCATATCGACATGGCTAATAAACATCCTTCTACAGCAATACCTATTTATCCCAAGCTCATCAAGGACTACGTCTGGTTTTTTGTCCTTAACCCCATCCCGATATTGCTCGTAGAACTGGGCCACTACGCTGCCGCAAGTAAAACATCTGACTGGAAACTCCATGATAAAACCTCCAAACTTTTCATCGGTATGATTTCTGGAATCTTGCCCTGGCCTTCGGACCACGGTATTTCTTTGATTCCACTCTTCTTGTATCTTCAACTATTAAAGAACGGTCTATTGACACGAATTTGTCTTTTAGGTTCATATCTTCAAAGTAACCGGAAAGTGCATTTGCAATGGCTGTCCTTGCAGCCTGTGCCTGGCCGAGCATGCCTCCACCGGTTACGGTTACGTGAATATTTACGCTGTTTGCTTCTGGACCAAGATATCGAAGTGGTTCAACTATTATTGCGCGTACGTATTGGTTATTTAGTGCTGAAACATTCATCCTGTTTACTCTTACGATTCCTTTGCCTGGCTTTACTGTTGCTCTTGCAACGCTTAATTTTCTTTTTCCCCTTGCAACTATGGCAGAACTTTTCTTATCTTTTTTAGATTTTCCTTTCCTTTTTGCCTTTTGGGTAGTAGCTTCGCCTTGTTGCGCTGGCGCAGCTGCAACTTTTTCTGCAGACGGAACCGAGACTGCTTCAGTTTTTTTCTCTTCTGCTTTTGCAGGAGCCTCGCCCTTGTGCTCTTTAGGATGTTCTTCTTTTGGCTTTGCGCTTTTCTTTTTAGTTTTCTTTTCGTCATCTGCTACCATAAATATTTCACCATTTCTTCATTTACCCCTGATATCCTATTTTCTTGCAAAGTTCATAAATTGTCAAATGTTTAGATACTCCGTCAAATGAAGCACTCTCTAGAGTTACTGCCTGTGCATTTTTTGGATTTCCACTATAGACCATGAGTTTTTTGAGTGCTGCTTTACCCCTGCTGCTTTCTCTTGGGAGCATCCCCCTGATCATTCGCTTAACAAGCATATGAGGGACTTTGGACCATACTGGTGATCGTTCCGGGGTTCCCTTATGCCTTATCCCCCTTTTTTCGAGGTATCTATCTGCAATTTGCTTTGGATTTCCCTTTATCACGATTTTTTCGCAATTAATGAGCTGGACTTCCTCGCCCATCATCAATTTTTTGGAAACCTGACTTGCAAGCCTTCCGAATATCATGTTTGTTCCATCTACGGTTATCATAAAAATCACGTATTTCATTTATTTCAATATCATTATGTCTTTTCCCTGGGGGTTATTCTTGTACAGTTCATCTATCGTCATCGCATGTCCGCCGGCGCCAGCAATTAGTTTTCGTGCGCTGTCACTAAATGAAAATGCCGCGATCTTTACTTTTTTAGAAATCGCACCGCTTCCAAGTACTTTTCCAGGGACAAGTACTACTGCTTCATCTTTAGCATAATCTTCTATCTTGCTAAGATTTACCGTTACCCTTTGCCTTCTTGGGCGCGAGAGCTCATAAGCAACTTTCTTCCATAACGGCTTGCTTTCCTTCATTAACGAGGAAATTAGTCTGACTAAAACTTGGTTATCCTTTTTCATATTCGCCACCATTGGCTCGCTCTGTATGAACAGAACTAACAACTATACCTTAACAGGAATATGATAAGACACAATATTTAAAAAGTGCTCTATTGGCTGATTGGCTCGAAAAAATAAATCGGGTTGCGCGCTAATCCCCACCTTTTCTAAGGTGGGGTCGTAAAAGCGCAACAAATGGTAAGGGGTTAAGGGGAAAAGCCAGATTTTCCCCTTAAGTATCTAATTTTTACCGGAATATTTTTGCTCAGT